>JBPEXP010000462.1:0-2755 GCA_052031475.1 Flavobacteriaceae bacterium
AATCAGGATAGCCTGCTGATCTCCAACGAGGACTACAAGGGCAAAGTTTACCTGATCGATTTCTTTTTTACCAGCTGCCCCACCATTTGCCCCTTAATGAGTAAAAATCTGGTGGAATTGCAAGATCAATTCACAGAGTTTGACGAATTTGGAGTGGCTTCCTTCACCATAAACCCTGAATACGATACGCCCCGGGTATTAAAAGAGTATGCAGAAAAATACGGTATCACAGATATGGACTGGCATCTGCTTACGGGCGATAGCCAGGAGATCCTGGACCTGGCTAATGTAGGATTTAATATATATGCTGTGGCAGATCCCTCAGTTCCTGGTGGTTTTGAACATTCGGGCTTGTTTGCCCTGGTTGATAAGGAGGGCTATATCAGGTCGCGTACGGATGAGTTTGGAAATCCCATAATCTACTATAGGGGTACCATTTCAGAAGAGATGGGTGTGAATTCTGAAGGGGAAGAAGAACAGATCAGCATTTTAAAGGAAGATATAAGGAGATTATTGGATGAATAAGGATGCAGAATTAGTGTTGAAAGAACGCAAATTTAACCGGCTGATTACCATAGTATCTATCCTGGTACCGCTGGTGGTAGCTGCCCTCTTTGGGGTGCGACTTCCGGGGGTAGAACCCCTCAGTTTTCTGCCTCCTATTTATGCCAGTATTAATGGACTAACGGCTGTATTGCTCGTGATGGCTGTAATTGCCATTAAAAATGGGAAGCGGGACCTGCACCAACGGCTTATGAGTAGTTGCATCCTTCTTTCCCTGGCTTTCCTGATCATGTATGTGGCCTATCACATGACATCCGATTCTACGCCTTATGGCGGGGAGGGGATTATGAGACCTGTTTATTTCTTCATTTTGATATCCCACATCCTGCTCTCCATAGTGATCATACCCCTCGTTTTATTTACTTATGCCCGCGCTTATCTCAATAAATTTGAACAGCACAAAAAATTGGCCAGGATAACCTTTCCAATTTGGCTATATGTGGCAGTCTCCGGAGTGGTCGTATATTTGATGATATCCCCTTATTATGCCTTTTAAGAACAAATATGGTATGACAAAAAAGGTCGGTGGATTCATTCTTTTGAGTCTGTTTCTCTTGCTTATTCCTTATGAGAGCCAGGCCCAGTGTGCCATGTGCAGAGCCGTGCTGGAGAGTTCGGGTGAGAATTCCATGGCGGAAGGGATTAATGACGGCATTGTTTACCTAATGGCCATACCCTATATTTTGGTAGGGGTTTTATTCTATTTTGTTTATCGCAAACTAAAAACCTGAGAATTTTTGTTTTAACAAATTTTAGAAATATTTATCCCTGAGAACTGTAACAAATTCCACTCTGAACAGTCTTATTTAAGTACATTGCGTATTTCATCAATCAACACGTTACCAACCCATGTTTGATATTGAGAGATGGCAGGAGATATTTGATACCATCCGAAAAAATAAATTGCGCACCTTCCTGACGGGGCTTTCCGTTGCCTCCGGCATATTTATTCTTGTAATTCTTCTAGGTTTTGGTCAGGGCATGCAGAACGGTATAGCGCACGAGTTTCAGCAAGACTCAGAAACCAGTGTTTGGGTCTGGTCTGGTACTACTTCAAAAGCCTACCGGGGGATGAATCCGGGCAGGCAGATACAACTTCGGAATGAAAACTACGAAAAATCATCAGCCTTGTTTAAGGAACAGATCGAATATAGATCACCCAGGATCTTTGTTCAGGATGTCTCTGTAAATTACGGCAATGAAGCATTGGTTTACGGGGTTAGGGGCGTAAGCCATCAGTTTCAGCAAATTGAAAATGCAAAAATGTCCGAAGGACGTTTTATCAATCAGAATGACGAAGTAAGCACGGCCAAAGTGGCGGTGATTGGTAATAAGATCCGGCGGGATGTGTTCAAGAATGTTGAAAATCCACTGGGCGAGTTTATCGATATTTCTGGCATACCTTTTAAAATTATAGGCTTCTTTGGCGAACAGGAAGAGAGGGAAGAAGAGGTGATCTTTATTCCTATTACCACCGCCCAACGCGTCTTCAACGGCGGTGATCGGATCAGTACGATGGCTTTTACCCTGCCGGCAGTTGAAAATTTTGAACAGGCAGCCTCCCAGGCGATTCAGTTCAAGGACGAACTACGAAGCTACCTGCAACAGGTGCACTCGGTGGCTCCGGACGATACCAGCGGCATCGGGATTTGGAGCGCACTGGAAGAAGCCAAGCGCTATTACGGCCTGACCGGGAACATCAAATTCTTTTTCTGGTTTGTGGGGATATGTACCATTATCGCCGGTGTGGTGGGTGTTAGTAATATCATGCTCATCGTGGTTAAAGACAGGACGCGGGAAATTGGTATCAGAAAAGCACTGGGCGCCAAACCCTGGTCTATCATCGGGATGATCCTGCACGAGTCTATATTTATAACTGCCATCTCAGGCTTTGCCGGTCTTATTTTCAGCATGGGCCTTTTAGAGCTCATAGGACCCCATATTGAAGTGGATTACGTGCTCAATCCTTCTGTAAATTTTAATGTAGCCCTGGCTACAGTATTTGTTTTGATCCTGGCTGGTGCCATAGCCGGATTCTTTCCTGCATGGAGAGCGGCCCGGATCCATACCATCAATGCCCTCAGAGACGAATAGCAACCCGGAATTATGTTTAACAGAGATCGTTGGAAAGAAATATTAGAGGTGCTTACCACCAACTGGTTCCGGACCGTACTAACGGCATTTGGCGTGT
>JBPEXP010000463.1:0-5152 GCA_052031475.1 Flavobacteriaceae bacterium
GTATGTACCCGGAGAGTTCACTGTGAGCTCCACAGTTGAAACATTCAGGTTTTGACCGTCCCGGTACCAATCAAAAGTCTCGCCGCTTAAGTCGGTAGATGTACTTATGATAATATCTTCCGATGAATTACAGCTGATAAGGCTGGTGCTGGATATGGTGAGCGTCTCACTTGTTAACAACTGCACAGACAGTGTATTGGAGGTGAAATTATAGGTACTAATGGAAGCGTCCAGGGTATAATCCCCATTTTCACTGATGTCTGTCAGGCTGATGTTGGAAGCTGTGGCACCAGCAACAGGGCTGCTGTTGAGATTCCATTGCATGCTTAAGCTAGAGAGGATCTGCGAAGTAACATCCGTCTTTCCACCACCACCGTCCACGGCATTGACCGTCTGAACCTCCAGAACGATGCTTGTATTAGCACAATCTGCATAAGGAGAACTGTAATCGATTACAGCTTCAAATGAGGCAGGTACTACCACGGTAGTACTGTCTGAATCTATGGATGTGGAGGCACAGGCACCACCGCTGAGGGATACCCGGCAGAAATAAACGCCGGTTTCGGTCTCATCTACGGTAATGGAATTAGAAGTGGCTCCACTAACGGGATTGCCGTCTCTGAACCACTGAAAAGTGGGCGAAGAGGCGTCGGTAGTTATACTGAGCACTTCCGTCTGACCCGGAAGAACCACCACATTGGCGGGGTTGTCGCGGGTTACATTAAAATCACCGGCATTGGTAATAGTTACTGCAGCTGATCGCTCCAAACAGGCACCGGGACCGTAAATCTCTACCTGGTAATCGCCTTCAAAGCCGGGCGATGAGGCGTCCACCGTATAGGTGTCATCGTCTATAGTAGGCGATGTAATAGCCACTCCGTCCTTAAACCATGTATAAGTAAGGCCCATGCCTACAATATTGGCGACCAGGTCTGCGGTTTCGCCGCTGCACAAGTCGGTTTTGGCTGGAGGGTTAATAGCTATACCCAGGCTGCTTCCCGTGGAAACGTCTATGATATTAGACAGGGTATTACCTGATCCTGAACAGGACCCGTAATCTATTTCGGCTATATACATACCGGCCTGGCTCACCGTTATAGACTCGCTTTTCTCAGAAAGCGGGGTGCCGCTTCTATACCAGTTGTACTGATAGGTGTTGGCATTTGGGAGATTGTAAACCTCAAGGGTTATTGAATTACCGTCGCATACTTCAGCAGTGCCATCGCCAAAATCAGGCTGGCCTTGCGGCCTGATGGTGATTGCTGAGTTCACATCGATGTAATACATGGGGTAGGCTGCGGACGAAGGGCCTGTAATGGCCGGGTCTGTGCTGCGTACTCTCATCCTGTATCCTTCACCCCGGGTGTCAGTAGGAAGGGTAAACTGGAAAAAGAAATCGAAATCCGTATTCTTAGTGCCATCCCTAGCCAGTTCTACGGCGCTTGAAAAGTTTCCACTGGAATCTGAAAGTTCCAGAATAAATTCATTTCCGCTGTTCACCAGAGGAGGGCTCCAGGTAAAGTTTACCCAGAAATCGTTAAAGCTGTCTGAGGCACAGGCTTGTGTCCAGGGGGAACTACCCACCGGAGGCGTCTGATTTGGTGCCGGAGTAGGAGCATTGAGAATTTGTGCCTGAATTCCGATTGTTCCCATCAGCACGAAAACACAAAAAATCAATTTTCGAAAGAAAGATAGTTTTGGTTTCATAAGTAGATGTAGTTTTGGGGAACTACAGTTTTACCGTTTGCTAGATTTGGGGGACGGATCAACCGTAAGGCTCTTTGTTTTTTGGCAATTGTTTTGTTAGCGACCCGATTTCTTTCTGGGGAAATCAAGTATGTTAAAACAAATATGACATATAATTCCCGCGCGAGGAATTTAATGTTGTGGTAGCGATTAAATATGTTGTGAAATGGCTTTATTGCATGGTATGGACATATTATGGTCTGCGATAGCACCATTTTTGCTACATTTGTGCCTCTAAAATGGGACGATGAGCACGGCCACCCGATCATTAAATTTTATTGAGCATATCATCGAGGAAGACCTGTCTGACGGTATGCCCCGAAAGCATCTTAGATTTCGCTTTCCGCCAGAACCCAATGGCTATTTGCATATAGGCCACGCGAGTTCTATTTGCCTGAATTTTGGACTTGGATTGCGCTATGATGCCCCGGTAAACCTGAGATTTGATGATACAAACCCGACAAAAGAAGAGCAGGAGTATGTAGACGCCATAAAAAAGGACGTCGAATGGCTTGGATATAACTGGGAAACAGAGTGTTACGCCTCGGATTACTTTCAACAGCTCTATGACTGGGCCGTGATGCTCATCAAGCAGGGCAAGGCCTATGTAGACAGCCAGTCTTCAGAGGAAATGGCCGCACAGAAGGGCACTCCCACAGAACCGGGCACCCATAGTCCATTCAGGGATAGAAGTATTGAGGAAAATCTGGCTCTATTTGAGGGAATGAAAAATGGAGAATATGAGGAGGGGACCCACGTACTTAGGGCTAAGATCGATATGGCATCGCCCAATATGCTGATGCGCGATCCCATCATGTACCGTATTCTTCACCGGGCCCACCACCGCACAAATACCGATTGGTGTATTTATCCTATGTACGACTGGACGCACGGTGAGAGCGACTATATTGAGCAGGTAACGCATTCGCTCTGTACGCTGGAATTCGCACCGCACCGGGAGTTATACGACTGGTTCCTGGACCAGGTGGTAGATGAAAAACTTATCAGGCCCAAACAGCGGGAATTCGCAAGAAGAAACCTGAGCCATACGGTAGTGAGTAAAAGAAAATTGCTGCAACTGGTAGAGCAGGGTGTGGTAAATGGCTGGGACGATCCGCGAATGCCCACTATCTCAGGACTCAGGCGCAGGGGATATACACCTGAGGCAATCCGGAATTTTGCAGATACTATTGGCATTGCCAAGAGGGAGAATGTGGTAGATGTTTCTTTGCTGGAGTTCCATATCCGGGAGCATCTCAATAAAATAACTCCCCGGGTCATGGCCGTTCTTGATCCGGTAAAGATCGTGATCACCAATTATCCGGAAGGAAAGGAAGAGTGGGTGGAAACAGAGAATAACCCTGAAGACCCTTCATCCGGCACCAGAGAAATACCGTTTTCCAGGGAAATACTTATCGAAAAGGAAGATTTCAGAGAAGAGGCCAACCGGAAGTTCTTCAGACTGAAGCTAGGTGGAGAAGTCAGACTTAAAAGTGCCTATATCATCAAGGCTGAGAGTTGTGTCAAAGATGAGGATGGAGAAATTAGAGAGATCCATTGTAGCTACGATCCGAAAAGCAAGAGCGGCAGTGGAACAGAAGAGAGCATGCGAAAGGTTAAAGGCACACTGCATTGGGTTTCTAAAGCTCATGCTATAAAAGCCGAAATACGGTTATATGACAGGCTGTTCACAGACGAAACGCCGGATGGTCACAAAGACCGGGATTTCATGGAATTCATCAACCCTGATTCTCTTCAAACCATTACGGGACATCTGGAGCCCAGCCTTAAAGACGCCCAAGCCGGTGATCGCTTCCAGTTCCAGCGATTGGGTTATTTTGCGGTGGACCCGGACAGCAGCGCCGATAATCTGGTCTTTAATCGCACGGTAACACTCCGAGATACCTGGGCAAAGATCCAGCAAAAATCATAAAAATAAACCATTAGGTATTATTGGTCCTTGTTCTTCCTGGACTGTCTTTTCATGGCCTCGCCAATTTGATTGCTTGCCGTAAAACTCGCTACCATGTTGTTGAGCATATCGCTGCCTGCCTGAGGCGAATTGGGCAAGAGGATCAAATTAGTATTGGTCTCCTCTCCTATGGCCTGGAGTGTATCGTAGTGCTGGGTCACAACAATCAGTGCAGAGGCTTCCTGAGAGTTGATCCCCACCTTGTTCAGCACTTCAACAGATTCTTCAAGACCTCGGGCGATCTCACGTCGCTGATCGGCAATCCCCTGCCCCTGCAGTCTTTTACTTTCGGCTTCGGCTTTAGCTTTCTCCACGATCAGGATTCGCGCAGCATCGCCTTCAAACTGGGCGGCGATCTTTTCCCTCTCAGAGGCGTTGATCCGGTTCATTGCTGCTTTTACCTGTGCATCCGGATCAATATCGGTCACCAGGGTTTTTATGATATCATAACCGTATTCCAGCATAGCGTCCTGCAACTCAGATTTAACCGCAATGGCGATATCGTCTTTCTTGACAAAAACATCGTCCAGTTTCATTTTGGGCACCTCGGCACGCACCACGTCAAATACATAAGAAGTGATCTGGTCATGTGGATATTCAAGCTTATAAAAAGCTTCGTATACCTTATCCCTGATCACCACATACTGCACGGATACTTTGAGTTTTACAAAAACATCATCCAGCGTTTTTGTCTCTACAATAACATCCAGCTGCTGGATTTTCAGGCTCAACCTCCCTGATATGCGATCTACCAAGGGGATCTTCATTTGAAGTCCGGAGTTCCTGATACTTTGAAATTTACCAAAGCGTTCAATAACTGCGGCCGTTTGCTGCTTGACCACAAAAAAGGAAGAGATCAGGATAATAAACGCGATTACATAAATCGGGATCATGATAAAATCAATCATAGTAGTATTTTTAAATTAGTGATGAGAATTCGAAGATAAGTCATCTTATAGGTCGGTCCTATAGCAAAATGTTACAGAAATTGGGACAGAAGATTTTATAAGCCTGGCCTTTAGAGAACATTCAGTGCCCGGTCTATCCTGTGCAAGCTTTCCTTTTTTCCAATAAGTGACATAATATCAAACAGATGAGGCCCTTTAAGATCACCTACAATCGCCAGTCTTAATGGGGCCATGACCTTACCAAAGCCAATTTCCCTGGATTGGATCCAATTCTTAACTGCCGTTTCGATATGTGAAGATTCAAAGTTATCAGCCTCTTCTAATATTTTGGCAACATCTTTAAGAAGCGCAGGTGTCTCGGGCTTCCATTGCTTTATAACCACCTTCTCATTGTAATTTTCGGGGGCAACGAAAAAAAATTGACCCTCCTGCCAGATTTCTGAAACAAAGCTGGCTCGCTCTTTCATCAGGCTCACTACCTGAGCCAGGTAATCGTCTTCAAATTCATCCAGGCTGCTGCCAGCAT
>JBPEXP010000464.1:0-3266 GCA_052031475.1 Flavobacteriaceae bacterium
TCAGGAACAAAACAAAATATCACAAGATCCCGGACGGCAACGTTGTGGGTAACGGGACACCCGGATTTCGTACCCCTGGCTATGAGGGTTGGAAAGAAAGAATAAAACAGCCAAAGCTCAGTAAGATCTGGCAACTTGCCATAGACCTGGGCGTGCAATACAACGGAAAGGACGGAAGGTATAATAACCAGGCTGTGGCCAAAAATGGTGTTGATTTCTCCGATCTGGCAGAGACCTGTTACATTCTGGGCATTGAAGATATTGAAGATAGCCAGGAGTTTTTCAGGCTATATGGTAAGTAGGTTACGATGATAGCGGAAAGAAGTATTTTAATTTTAGTTTAGTATCGAGATAATTCATTGGACATGAGAGATTGGAAATTGGAAATTGGGAATTGGATATTGGGGATTGATGATTCATACCTCCTCCAATCTCAAATCTCCAATCACTAATTTCCAATAATAAACTTTCAACTTTCAATTTTCAACTTTCAATTTTCAATTTTCAATTTTCCATTATTATTCTATTTATGAAAACATCCATTCTACCCATCTTAATCACATTCTTAGCGTTCACTTCCTGTACCGAGGTAAAGAATGAATCCATTCAAAATGAAGATCCGCTGCCGTCCTGGAATGAGGGATTTACCAAATCATCTTTGATAAGTTTTGTTCAGGAAACCACGCAGGTGGAAGGTGATCATTTTATCCCGGTGACTGAAAGAATCGCCGTGTTTGATAACGATGGGACGCTTTGGTCTGAAAAGCCGGTTTATTTTCAGCTACTTTTTGCCATGGACCGGGTAAAGAAGATGGCGGAGGAGCGACCCGAATGGACGGAGGAGCAACCGTTTAAGGCCGTACTGGAAGACGATATGGAAAGTCTTGGTGCACAGGGAGTGGAAGGACTGTTGAAGATCGTTATGGCCACGCATGCGGGGATGAGTGCTGAGGAATTTGGATCAGAGGTTAAGGACTGGCTTTCAACAGCTAAGCACCCTCGTTTTAACAGACCCTATACGGACCTCGTATATCAGCCCATGTTGGAACTAATTGATTACCTGGAAAGCAAGAATTTTAAAGTTTTTATAGTCTCCGGAGGAGGTATTGATTTTATGCGACCCTGGGTAGAGTCTGTCTACGGGATCCCAAAAGACCAGGTGGTTGGCAGCAGTATTAAAACTGAATTTAAATGGTACAACGGTAATCCTATCATCAGCAGATTACCTGAGATAGATTTCATAGACGATAAAGAAGGTAAGCCTGTAGGGATCCACAAGCACATAGGCCGTAAACCTGTTTTCGCTGCGGGAAATTCGGATGGCGACCTGGCCATGATGCAATGGACAGATAGCAGGGAAGGCAGAAAAATGATGCTCTACGTGCACCACACCGATTCAATCAGGGAATGGGCCTATGATAGACATTCATCGGTAGGTAAGTTTGGTATAGCACTGGATGAGGCCAGAACCAAGGGCTGGACCATCATCGACATGGCAAAGGACTGGAAATTGATTTATCCTTTTGAACATCAAAATAAATGATCAGGATCCGTCAGCTACCCTAGTAACAGCACTTATTTTTTTAATAAATATTATATTACTCAGATGATTTGAGATACAATAATTGCTCTTGAATTTCAATTATCCTGAATATCAATTACATAATTAATAAAAGCACCTTTATGAACAGAAAAGATTTTATTACATCTACGACCTTAGGACTCGGCATGCTTTCATTAACGCCTCTGATGGCTAAAAGTTCAAAGTCTGAATTCACCGGTTCTGAACCTAAACTCGTAAGGAATGAGGAAGGCCAGGTCTTGAATGTCCTTGGCGATGTACAGAACATCAAGCTTTCGGCAGAAGATACCGGTGGGCAGTTTACCCTCATCGAACAGAACAACGATCCTGGTATCGGGATTCCTCCTCACGTTCACGATAATGAAGATGAAGTATTTCAGGTACTCACCGGCCAGGTTGAAATGACCATAGGTGATGAAGCTACCACGCTTTCTGCCGGAGATATCATTTTCTGTCCCAAAGGTGTACCCCATTCATGGAAAGTAATAGGCGATGAAAAGGCACGCGCTATGTTGAGCATTTTTCCAGCCGGCCTGGAAGCCATGTTTGAAGAATTGGCCCGGTTACCTGCGGGCCCACCAGATCTTGCCAAAGTGGGTGAGATATGCGGCAAGTACGGGGTCAGGTTTGTTTAAGAAACAATCCCTTTGTTGGAAGTCAGAACAATAAATCAAATGAATGATTCTTATTTGTTTCTGACTTCCAACTTAGGACTTGATACTTAGTTTATTTGTTGATTCGTTGATCTGTTGATTCGAAACTTAAAATTGAATAACTGTACTTCATTTTTCAATTTTCTAAGTAGTACAGCAAAGCTGACTACCCGGTTTACGCTACGCTCCAACAATTTTCAATTTTCAACTTTCAACTTTCAACTTTCAACTAAATCAGTATCTATCCAAATTCATCACCTTGTGCCAGGCATCTACAAAGTCTTTTACGAACTTTTTCTCAGCATCGTCGCAGGCGTATACTTCTGCGATGGCACGTAATTCTGAGTTTGAACCAAAGATGAGATCTACCCTTGTACCCGTCCACAAAACCTCGCCGGTCTTGCGATCACGGGATTCAAAGACCTCTTCATCCTGATCCACTGCATTCCAGACATTTCGCATATCCAGCAGGTTCACAAAGAAATCATTGGTTAATTGTCCGGGTCTGTCTGTAAAAATGCCGTGTTTAGATCCGTCATAATTCGCATTCAAGGCCCGCATTCCGCCAACCAGAACGGTCATTTCAGGAGCAGTCAGTGTTAGCAGTTGCGCCTTATCTACCAGCAATTCTTCTGTATTTACAGAGAATTTCTGTTTCAGATAATTCCTGAATCCATCAGCTACAGGCTCCAGAGCGTCAAATGCCTCGGCATCCGTCATTTCCTCAGAAGCGTCTGTTCTGCCGGGAGAGAAAGGTACCTGAATATCATGACCGGCATCTCGTGCAGCTTTTTCCACAGCGGCTGATCCTCCCAATACGATTAGATCGGCAAGACTAACTCTTTTGTCTCCGTTTTGAGCCTTGTTAAACTCATCCTTGATCGCGTTAAGCGCATCCAGCACCCTGCCCAGTTGGACAGGATTGTTGGCTTCCCACTGATTTTGTGGCGCCAGTCTGACACGAGCTCCGTTGGCGCCACCCCTGAAGTCGGATCCCCTAAAAGTGGATGCCGAGGCCCAGGCGGCACCTA
>JBPEXP010000465.1:0-10021 GCA_052031475.1 Flavobacteriaceae bacterium
CGTAGAATATGCTTTAAAAAGGGCTGCTCAATTGATTAAAGAAATAGCCGGCGGCGATATCAGTTCGGATATCGTTGACCTATATCCGAAGAAAAAGGAAGACTTTCAGGTTTTTCTCAGCTTTGATAAAGTAAACAAACTGGTAGGTCAGGAAATAGAAAGAGACCAGATCAAAGCTATTCTGGCTTCTCTGGACATACAAGTAAAAAGCGTAACTGAGAGTGGTCTGGGATTGCTGATTCCCTCCTATCGCGTGGATGTGACCCGCGAAGTAGATGTCATAGAGGAGATATTACGCGTTTACGGCTACAATAAGATAGATTTTAAACATAAGATTGAAGCATCTGTTGCCGCCACCTCCAGATTTGAAGATCACATCCTGCAGAACATTGCAGGAGACAATCTGGCCTCCAGGGGCTTTTTTGAGATTTTGTCCAATAGCCTTACACACCCAGATTACGCTGGTCTTACGGGCGAATCAAATGAAGAAAAGACTATTAAAATCCTCAATCCGCTAAGCACGGATCTTTCAGCGCTCAGGCAGAGTCTGTTATTCTCAGCCATGGAAGCTATTTCATACAATTTGAACAGGAAGAAGCAGAATCTGAAGTTGTTCGAATTCGGAAAGGTATATCAGAAATCAGGGGATGATCATGAGGAAGTCAATAAATTATCACTGGTAGTAAGCGGAGATCGGAATGTAAATCATTGGTCGGCCAAAAAAGAAAAACTGGGATTCTTTTACCTGAAAGCTGCAGTGGTTCATGTATTGGATCGTTTGGGCATAGGCGAATTCAGCAGCGAAACAGGTCAATTAGGCTGGTATACGGAGTCCCTTGATTTTGCACTAAAAGGCAGGAAGTTTTGTAGTATCGGGGTGGTGCGGCCCCAGATCCTGGATCACTTTGATATAGAGCAGGAAGTGGTTTATGCCGAAATTGACTGGGACTGGATCCGGGACAAAGCTTCCGAGAGCCAGATCACTTTTAATCCGGTGCCCAAGTTTCCAGAGGTTAAGCGCGATTTTGCCTTGCTCTTGGATAATGAGATCAGCTTTGAACAGATCAGGGACATCGCCTTTAAATCTGAAAAAAAGCTTTTGAAGAAAGTTGACCTTTTTGATGTCTACAGGGGCGACAACCTTCCAAAGGGAAAGAAATCTTATGCTGTCAGTTTCATTATACAGGACGATTCAAAGACGCTGACGGATAAGCAGATCGATAAGGTGATGAAAAAACTTCAGCAGGCTTATGAAAATGAGCTGTCTGCCGAATTGAGATAAGCAACTACAGCTTCTCCGGGTAGATCAGGTTATCAATAATGTGCACTACCCCATTGCACCTGCCCGAGTCTGCAGTGATGATCTTGGCCTGGTTGCCCAAATTATCCGAAAGTACTATGTCTATACCCACCATTTTGGCCGTGATCCAATTGCCCTGAACCGTTCTGAATTTAGCAATCCCCCCGCCCCTAGACATCGCCAACAAAATTTTGGAAGCACTTAGCTTTCCCGCCACGATGTGGTAGGTTAGCAAAGACTTTAGTGCAGATTTATTAGACGGGTGAAGCAGCGAATTCCATTGATCAGTTGTAAATTTTTTAAAAGCACTATCCACAGGAGCAAAAACGGTAAAGGGTCCGTCACTGTCCAGCACCCTGTCCAGATCGGCAGCGATGGCCGCCCTGGCAAGCGTCTTGTGATTAGTGGAATTCTCAGCACCAGAAATGATGCTGTTCTCAAAATAACTATGGTTGATTACCAGTGAATTCTGGGCGTGCAATCCCCAGCTCAGCATTAAAATGTTTACAAGTAGGAAAAGAGTGAATTTCATGGGGGTTAATAGGTCTCAGGGCACTTTTGTTGATCGGTTTAGGAAATTTCAATATACGATTTTCAATCAGCCAAGCCGATCAATCATTGGACGTCTGAATAATATTAACAAAATATTAACATTTTAGAGGCTTAAACGCTTTTTGATTTAGAGAATCCGATTTATTATTTTTGAGAAAATTGCTAGAAAAGATGTTCATAAAAAGAACCAATATTGAGGAGCGACTGGCGCTTACCCGAAAACGCCAGGGGGAAGCTGATGTCCTATCCGAAGTTTATCGGATTTTAAAGGAAGACGATGAGCGGGACGAGCGCATCATTAAAGAGATAAGCAGCCCCTCCCGCACGGTTATCAATCACTTTGACTTTGAATTACTCGAAAGTGACCGGATCTACCACATCGATCAGATCCAAAAAATTTGTATCGACTACCGGCTGCGGTTTCTTGACGCTTCCTACTTCAAGGGAGAAATCCCTCCGTCGGCCATTTCCCGGATCAAAAAAATGGAAAAGGAACACGACATAGAGATCAAGGCTTACAAGGTTATGGCGCCTTCCAAATTATTCAGGCTGGAAGACAAGGATGACCCCCTGCTTTTCGCCCCCATAGGCAATGAATATTTTTACCTGATCCATAAGTGGGGCAATGACCTGCACCCGCTCAGAAGGATCTTTGCCTGGCCATTCAAGAACGTGGCCAATTTAACCGCGGTAGTGATTCTAATCAGCTATTTGATGACCCTGATGATACCGGATGGACTGTTTACCAAGACCTCCACTTCTACAGAGTTTTGGATCATCTTCTTTTTTATGTTCAAGTCTATCGCCTCGGTAGTAATATTCTACGGCTTTGCCCTGGGCAAGAACTTTAACCCGGCTATCTGGAACAGCAAGTATTTTAACGCCTGAGATTCCTTAGATCAGTCTTTGATTGTAGCTTCTGCCTAAACCTTAGGCCGGTACCGTATAGAATTTTTCACGCAACTCCCTGATCGCAGGATCAGACATATAGTCTTCAAAGCTCAGATAGCGGTCAATAACGCCTCCAGGTGTTAGCTCAATGACCCTGTTCCCCACTGTTTGAGCAAATTGGTGGTCGTGGGTGGTGAAAATAATATTTCCTTTAAAGACCTTGAGCGAATTGTTAAACGCGGTTATGCTCTCGAGATCCAGGTGATTGGTTGGTTCGTCGATCAACAAGACGTTTGCCTTGAGCATCATCATCCTGCTGAGCATACACCTGACCTTTTCACCACCCGACAGTACCCGGGTACTCTTAAGGGCTTCTTCTCCGCTAAAGAGCATTTTGCCCAAGAACCCGCGGATATATACCTCTTCTTTTTCCTCATCAGTCTTGGCCCACTGACGCAACCAGTCGACCAGGTTCAGATCAGTATCAAAAAAATCAGCATTGTCTGCCGGTAAATAGGATTGATTGGTAGTTACGCCCCACTGATAAGAACCGCTGTCGGCCTTCTTGTTACCCGCGATGATCTCGTAAAATGCCGTAGTAGCCCTGCTATCTCTTGATAATAAGATCACCTTGTCTCCTTTGGCCAGGTTGATATCCACCTGGGTAAAAAGAACGTCACCATCCTCTGAACTTGCGGACAGATTCTCAACCTGCAGGATCTGGTTACCGGCTTCCCGCTCTTTCTCAAAAATGATAGCGGGATATCGCCTGCTTGAAGGCTTGATATCATCAACCCTTAGTTTTTCTAACATTTTTTTCCGCGACGTTGCCTGCTTGCTTTTAGCTACATTGGCGCTGAATCGCTGGATAAATTCCTGAAGTTCTTTGGCTTTCTCCTCGGCCTTCTTGTTTTGCTGAGCCCTTTGACGTGCTGCCAGCTGACTGCTTTGGTACCAGAAGGAATAATTTCCAGAATACAGATTGATCTTTCCAAAATCTATATCAGCCACGTGCGTACAAACAGCATCCAGAAAATGACGGTCGTGCGACACTACGATTACCGTGTTTTCATAGTTGGCCAGAAATCGCTCAAGCCAGTTGATGGTATCGTAATCCAGGTCATTGGTAGGTTCATCCATGACCAGTACGTCCGGATTGCCAAATAGTGCCTGGGCCAAAAGTACCCTGACCTTTAGCTTGGCGTCCAAATCGGACATCTGAGTGTAGTGCAGGGTTTCGTCTATCCCCAGATTGGACAATAATGCGGCGGCATCGCTGTCTGCGTTCCAGCCATTCATTTCTTCAAATGTTACCTGCAATTCACCAATTTTATCGGCGTTCTCATCGCTGTAATCGGCATAGAGTGCGTCTATTTCTTTCTTGATTTCGTAGAGCGGTTTATTGCCCATAACCACGGTCTCCAGAACACTGTACTGATCGTATTTGTTGTGATTTTGTTCCAGGACAGACATGCGCTTTCCCGGTTCCAGGTGTACATGACCCGAAGTGGGCTCCTGATCCCCTGCGAGAATTTTTAAAAATGTTGACTTTCCTGCGCCGTTTGCCCCGATGATACCATAGCAATTGCCCTGGGTAAAACTCACATTCACATCATCAAACAATACCCGTTTTCCAAACTGGACAGAAAGATTTGATACAGATAACATAGTTGCCTCTTAAAAAATTTCGGCAAAAGTAATTAAAAAACCCCACTGCGCCAATAAAGCTGTTACCTCCGGCAGCCTGAGCGGGCCGTGTTTTATATAATTTTTAACTGCACATTAACAGGCTACAGATGCATCTATTAGTAGTTTTGTGTGGAATATTTAGGGCATACCGTGTATGAATAAATCTTTACTCCTACTCTCATCCCTTTTACTTTTTAGTTGCGGATCTGCGGAAAAAGAAACTTCGAACGTTTATTTTGCCGGGGAAATAGTAAATCCCACCAGTGAATATGTAGTTCTTTACAAGGGAGATACAGCTCTGGATTCCGTTAAACTTGATTCGGATAACAGGTTTGAGATGGTCCTCGATTCCATTGATGAGGGCCTGCACCACTTTTACCACTCCCCTGAACTGCAATACGTTTTTCTAGAGCAAGGCGATAGCTTGCAAATTCGATTGAATACACAGGATTTTGACGAATCACTTGTATTTTCAGGAAAGGGTGAAGAAATTAATAACTTCCTCATAGAAATGTTCCTCACCCATGAAAAGGAAGAGGATACGGTCTATGAGTATTACAAATTAGAACCCGAAGAATTTTGTAAAAAGATCGATTCATTAAACCAGGCAAAAAAAGAACAGCTGGAAGAACTTCATCGAGATGCCCCACTAACCGAAAAAGCCTACGAGCTGGCCTCCTCCGGGATTCTCTATACCACCTATGTTTACAAAGAGCCCTATCCCTACTATCATAAAAAGAAGATGGGCGAAGAATCTTTACATGATCTTCCTGAAGATTTCTACGGCTATCATGAAAACGTAGACTTTGAAAATAAGGAACTCGCCTATCTGCGGCCCTATTACAATTTTATGAAATATCATCTGGCCAACCTCTCCTATATGAGTTGTAAAAAAGACTGCATGACGGATGATGATAAGATGGCGGGTAATCAATTGCATTTTAATCGCCATCAGCTTTATATGATAGACAGCCTGGTGAAGCAAAAAGCTTTAAGAGACAATCTTTTCAGAAACGTGGCTTATAACTACATGCTCAAGCATGACTCTGAAGAAAATATCGAAGCTTTTATTGCGGAATTTCATGAATTATCGGGCAACAATATGCATATAGACGAAATTGACCGTCTTTATTTGGACATCAAAAACATCCAACCCAATAAGGAAATTCCCAACCTGACTGTATATGATCCGGAGGGGGGCGAAACAACATTACAGGAATTGTCCAAAAACCGGGAATTGGTCCTCTATTTCTGGTCTTCCCACCAAAAAGGTCATTTTAAGAACATTCACAAGCGCATTGCCGAGTTAAAGAGCATGTACCCGGAGTATACGTTTATAGGGATCAATCTTCGTACAGACCTGGGGCGTTGGAAGCAAATGCTGGATGAATATCAACTGGACAAGCAAGACCAGTACTGGGCAGAGGACTACGAAGAGTTTGCTCACGCCCTGGTGGTTTACGACCCTTTTAAAAGCATTATCGCCAAAAATGGTCTGATCGTTGACGGTTTTGCCAACGTTTATTCTTCCTTTTAGAAACAGGAAAGTTTCTTAAAATAATCAGTTACCTTTTTTGTAATCTGCCAGGAATTTTTCCAGGCCGATATCGGTAAGCGGATGATTGAGCAATCCCAGAATGGCCGAAAGCGGTCCTGTCATAACATCAGCACCAATCTTGGCACAGTCTATCACATGCATGGTATGTCTGATGGAAGCGGCCAGGATCTGGGTCTCAAAACCGTAATTGTCATAGATCTGGCGTATTTCTGCGATCAGGTTAAGACCGTCAGTAGAAATATCGTCCAATCTACCGAGGAATGGAGACACATAATTTGCTCCCGCCTTGGCTGCTAAAATGGCCTGTCCGGGCGAGAAGCAGAGGGTGCAATTGGTGCGAATTCCATGGTCTGAGAAGTATTTGAGGGCTTTTACCCCGTCTTTGATCATGGGCACCTTTACCACAATTTGCTCGTGGAGGGCAGCCAATTCTTTTCCTTCGGCAACGATGGCCTCAAATTCAGTGCTGATTACCTCGGCCGAAACATCTCCGTCTACTGCCTCACATATATCTATATAGTGTTGCCTAATGCGGTCTTTCCCGGTAATACCTTCTTTGGCCATCAGCGAAGGATTGGTAGTTACGCCGTCTAAAACCCCAAGGGCCTGGGCTTCTTTGATCTGATCCAGGTTTGCTGTATCTATAAAAAATTTCATATCCGTGTAGTTGAATTTAATGATGGGTGCTTGTGCGCAAAACTACAATTTATAGTGGTTTAAAAGCAATTTCTCGAAGAGTTTATCCGGGAGGATCCGCTTCAGTGTAACGCTTACCTTTTGCAGCCAACCACCTACCTTATAATGGATGCGTGGGTTTTGTTTCCTGATGATATGATAGACCTTCTCTCCTACCAATTGAGGATCCAAGCCGCTGTCTACGTGCTCGTTCATGATATCCAGGGTCTTTTGGTAAGTTGCCTGATATGGTGATTCGCGGAGTACCGGTGCATGGTATCGGCCGGCTGCGATATTGGTGGCAAATTCACCGGGTGCCAAATTGGTGATACGGATACCAAAATCCCTGGTTTCCATTCTGACCGATTCCGTGACCATCTCCAGGGCCGATTTAGAGGCTGAGTATATGCTCCTGAACGGCAGGCCCATATAGCCGGCAATGGAGGTAATGTTGATGATCAGGCCTGACTTTTGTTGACGCATGACCGGCAATACGGCTTTCATCATTTCAATAGGACCGAAGAGATTCACCTGAAAATGATTGCTGATCTCCGAAGAGGGAATCTCTTCCAAAGGACCGGTGATACCCACGCCCGCATTGTTGATCAATACATCAAGCCGACCTTGTTCGGATATAATTTTATCAACAGCCTCTGCGATACTTTGGGGGTTTCGAACGTCCAGTGTCAGCAGATTGAAATCCGTAAAATCCGGATATTTCTTCAGGTCCCGCGTAGTGCCGTAAACAAGAAAACCCTTTTTTTTGAGATAATTCCCAATGGATCTTCCTATCCCCGATGAACCACCGGTAATTAAAACCACTTCATTCTGCATTGCATTGCAAATAAACGAATAATTTGGGCATGAGGTTCAGGGTGTCCGGCGCTGACTTCAGGGTACAAAAAAAGGCAAGCTACCTACATCGCACCGCTACAACCGCATACCCTTGCTGCGTTCCCGCCCTGGGGGATTCTGCAGGAGCTGGTCGTGTAGGACTTGCCCGGTGCAAATATACGACCTTTTATGCTGAGAATTTCCGGCATGAACTGCTTATTTTTCAATAAAAAAGTTGAAAATTTCACAACATGCCGGTCTTCAATTTCTTAAAAAAAAGGTAATGCTTCCTTTTTCTCGGGGCACATGTTTAATTTTAGGCTCTGAATGTTAGGTTGTACAGATTTACAGCAGCCAGCCCATTCATAACTAAACAGGTATTACCTATGACTCATGCTAAATTTCTGATCCTCTTCCTGTCTGTTCTACTTTTTGGCTGTGGTGCCAATTCCAATCCTGCCAGGATGTTCAGCATTCAGCTAGACGAAAAAGGAAAAGACTTCAAACAGAATGCCCTGGTGGGGGTCCGGATAAAAAGCAAAAAAGATACGGGGCCTTTTCAGGTTAGTTACAGCATGGACGGAAAGCCCCTGGAATTGACAGACAACCAGTTGAAATTGGCTGTTGATAAGCTGGGCAACAAGACGCTGGTAGCACACCTGGAGTACGAGGGTGAAAAAATTGAGCTTACCAAGAAGATCAGGGTGCTTGCAGATATTGCACCGGAACTTTACACCTATGAGATAGTCAATGAATATCCGCATGACATGCAGGCCTTTACCCAAGGGTTGGAATTTGAGGGGGATACATTATATGAAGGAACCGGTAAGAATGGAAAGTCTTCACTGAGAAAGGTCGATTTTAGAACCGGCGAAGTTCTCGCTAAACACGATCTGGATTACAATTATTTTGGCGAGGGCATTACCGTTCTCAACAATAAGATCTATCAGCTTACCTGGCGCAATAAGACCGGTTTCATCTATGATCAGTCTACTTTGAAACCACAAGGCAGCTTCCAGTACGGGCAGAGCAGCGAAGGCTGGGGTTTGTGTAATGACGGCAAGCAACTTTACAAGAGCGATGGAACGGAACGCATCTGGATCCTGAACCCGGATACCTTGCAGGAAGTGGACTATCTGGAAATTGTAACCGACAAATCTGTCTTCAACAAGGCCAATGAACTGGAATATGTAGACGGGCGAATTTATGCCAATGTCTGGCAGAAGGAAAGTATGATGATCATCAATGCAAATTCAGGTGCTATTGAGGGGGTCGTAAATTTCTCAGGACTAAAGGAGCGTGTCAGCCAGCATCCGGAACTAGATGTTTTAAACGGCATTGCCTACCACAGTGAAAGGGAGACTTTTTTTGTTACGGGCAAAAATTGGGATAAGCTTTTCGAGGTCCGTATATACAAGAAGTAGGCATGGAGTTCTATCACAAAACGATACAAGTGCAGCCCGAAGATCTGGACGAGCTGCAGCACGTGAACAATGTGCGGTACCTGGAATGGATCCAGGAGGTAAGCAGGGAGCACTGGCAGGCCTGTGTGGCTGAAGAATTCAGGGAAAACGTGGCATGGGTGGTCAGGAGCCACCACATAGAATACAAGGGTGAAGCCAGGTTGGGCGACCAAATTCAAGTAAAGACATTTATTGCAGAGACCCGTGGTGCCATATCGGTCAGGGCGGTCGAAATGAGGCTGGCCGGAAGTGATCAACTACTTCTTCAATCACGCACAGAATGGTGTCTGCTGAACATGGAAAGCTTTAAGCCTATGCGAATTTCGGAAGAAATACGTTCTTTCTTTAAAAGCAATCCCTAATCCATACATCCAAGTGTGACCCGATCATTGTTGATCATATGTGCAATAGCAGGCCTGCTGGTCTCATTTTCCTGTAGAAAAGATTTTGAATACCGGGAAAGTGAAGGGCGTTTGGAATTTTCCAAAGACACCGTTTTTCTAGACACTATTTTCAGCAATATCAGCAGCAGCACCTATTCGTTGAAAGTATATAACCGAACGGGCGATGACATCATTATACCCACCGTTGGTCTGGAGCAGGGTTTGTCCAGTTTCTACAGACTCAATGTAGATGGAAGGGCCGGGCAGGTATTTGACGACGTGACCATCCTGGCCCGCGACAGCCTTTTTGTTTTTATAGAGACCACCTATGATGTAGGTCAGACCAGCCAGAACGAGTTCTTATATACCGATAAGTTACAGTTCATAAGCAGCTCAGCTACCCAAGAGGTAGATCTGGTAACCCTGGTCAAGGATGCCGTTTTTCTATTTCCATCCGTACTGTCAGACGGGAGTAAGGAAACCATCGTCATCGGGGAAGATGAAAATGGCGAAGAGATTCGGGTAGAAGGTTTCTTGCTGACGGATGAGCAACTAAATTTCACCAATGAGAAACCTTATGTGATCTATGGCTATGCGGCTGTGGGGGCAGAGAAAACCCTGGTGATAGACGCGGGTGCCCGGGTACATTTCCATCAAGATTCTGGTATTCTTGTAG
>JBPEXP010000466.1:0-5579 GCA_052031475.1 Flavobacteriaceae bacterium
ACTACCAATAGATTGGTCGGATGATAGTTGAAGCCTAATGCTTCAAGTGATTCTTTGTGATATGCCATATCAGCTGCATACTGGGCCTGTATTTTATTGAATAAGAAGAGAGTGAAAAACAGTAATAGGGCCTTAAAACCAGTTTTCATAATCTAAGGGTTAGTTAAAATTTGGTGGGATCGGTGCAGAAAGATTGCATCTTTCTATGAAGCAATCTAATAATAAAATTGGAATCACGGGTTGATGAAACCCTGCTTTTAAAGGAAAGTCAGAAGGCGGTATCGCAGCTTGGAATTGTAAAGCAAGCCCTCGTTCATTTCTTGAAGCTGATGGCAAGTCCCCCTCCTCTGTTGTCTACACTGGTGTTGTAACCTTCAAGTCCGCTAACATATTCAAGATATTCCCGGGTACCAGCCATCGACCTGCGTCCGGGTGGTCTAACATTATGGGCGGTATAACAGCCTCCGGCACGTAATTTAGTCGACACATCTTTGAAGTATTGAATGTACCAGCCTTTATCCGCATCGCAGAATACAAAATCGAAAGGCCCTTCCAATTCACGGACTAGTTGATGCGCATCGGCTAATCGTATATCTATGTAGTTGTCCAGACCGGCTTCTTTAAAATTTTGAATGGCCTGACGATATCTTCCTTCATCGATCTCAATGGTGATCAACTTGCCTCCGGTCTTGCTTAAGGCCCAGGCGATCCAGATGGAAGAATGACCTGTGGATGTGCCGATCTCCAGTGCTTTCGTGTAGCCATTCTCCATGATGAGATCATATAAAAGTTTTCCATCCGAAGAAGGGACATTCATGTCCCTCCATTGATTCTTATGGCTGTCAAGAAAGTTACGGACCTGATTATCAAGATCCGATTCCTGTGCATTCACTGGCGGTGCCGCCGTGAGAACAGCCATAAAGATCAAGACTGAATAAAGCCGTTTTGATAACATTAGTAGGCTCTTATCTTAGTTTCTTATTGAAAAAATCAATGGTCCGCTGCCAGGCCAGTTCTGCCGCTTCTTTGTCATAGCGGCCTGTGGTATCGTTATGAAATCCGTGATTGGCCCCTTCGTACATATGTGCTTCGTACACCTTGTTGTGTTCCTTCAAGGCCGTCTCATAGGCCGGCCAGCCTTCGTTAACGCGCTGGTCGAGTGAGGCAAAATGGAGTAAGAGCGGAGCCTGTATATCCGGCACCATTTCAGCAGGGGCCTGACCTCCGTAAAAAGGTACGGCCGCAGCCAGTTCAGGAACTTTGGCAGCCATCATATTGGAGATCCATCCGCCGAAACAGAATCCTACCACACCCACCTTGCCTGTACAATCAGGATGGTCTTTAAGATGCTCAAAAGCCGCAATAAAATCCTCAAGCATCTCGTATCGATCCCTTTGACGTTGCAGAGCCCTGCCGTCATCGTCATTACCGGGATATCCTCCCAGTGGCGTTAATGCATCCGGCGCAATAGAGATAAAGCCTGCCAAAGCGGCCCTCCTACCCACATCTTCTATATAAGGATTGAGTCCGCGATTTTCGTGCACCACAACAATACCGGGTAATTTTCCACTCGTTTCGGCGGGTCTGGATAGCAATGCCTTGATCTCGCCACCTCCTTCCGGGGAAGCATAAGTAATGTACTCAGTTTGTATTCTGGGATCGTCCTGCGAAACCTGCAGGGTCGTTTTGTAATCTGGCATAATAAAACTGAGCAATGATGGGAGCGTAATCCCCCCTACGGCGTAAAGGGAAAGACGGTCCATAAATTGCCTGCGGTCTATTTTGTTGTGGGCGTACTGATCATATAGATCAAATACTTCCTGGCTAATGTCTGCTTTGTCAATTTTTTTCATGGTAATACGTCAATGATCATTTAACTATGTTGACTTTTGATACGAGGTGTAAAAAAAGTAAAATAATGCCTTTTTATAATTGACTTCCGACTTAAAATCTTCGCCTTCCACCAGAGTACTGCATGGCCTCGCCTTTTCCGAATCCATAGCTCAATCCCAAGGTAATGAATCTTCCCCTCTGGTTAAAATCGGAGGCTACAAAATTGTCCTGGACGATATTGCTTTCAAAGATCCTGGAAGCAAAAAGATCACGTACGCCTATATTCACCACGGCTCTTCCTTTTGCCAGCTTTTTGCGCAGTCCCAGGTCCATAAAGGCTGTACCCAAAACTTCGCCCTGTACTGTAGGGTAACCCGACCTGTAATTTCCTGTGATCTCCAGGTCCAAATCTGCCGGCAGGCCTATTTTAGATGTTAGTCTGGCCCTCCATCGATCCCCCGTGAAATCAAAGACCTGGTCTTCAAATTCACCATTTCTCACGAAATAACTCCAGTTAAAATCTCCATTGATGCTGAGCCATTTCAATGGAATATATTTGCCATTTAGCTCCACCCCGCTTTGCTGATCAGTGCCAATATTCATGGGCATGGATATTCGGACGTTGTCCTGGAAGGTATAGACCCGCTCGATAACCTCGGTGGTGTAGCGGTAATAGAGGGTCCCGTTCAACGATGCCTTCCCGAGAGTTATGATGCTGGTCAGCTCATAGGAGTCCGTAAACTCGGGCTGCAGATCAGGATTACCCGTGCGGATATTAAAATTATCACGGATGTTAAAAAATGGATTCAGGTGCCAAAGCCTCGGCCTGAAAATACGCCTGGAATAACCGGCTTGCAGAGAGGTATTCTCACTAATATTCCAGCTGCTGTGTACACTGGGGAATAGATTGACATAGTTCTGAGGATTGGTCTCACCGGTATTGGCAAGCAAGGTCACGACGTCTGTATGCTCAAGCCTTAGTCCTATTTTCAGTCCCCATGGGTCAGACTCATAGGATCCCGAGCCATAGAATCCCAAAACTTTTTGATCAAAGCTGAAATCGTTGGTAAGATCCGGGTTAACCACATACTCACCATCAATAAAATCCCTTACCTCGTAGTCATTTCCCACGTCATTGATCACGTATTGTGCTCCTGTCTCAAGGGTGTATTTCTCGCTTATCGGATTTGTATAATCGAGCTTGAACGTAAAATCTGCCTGTTGGAAATCGGTCTCAGTCTGCTGGTTGGGTGGTGCTTCGCTGCCTGCAGTAAGGATATTGATGAATTCTGAACTCTGGTCTTTACCAAAAAAGCTTCCAATGGCACTAAAGAGCAGGGTGTGATCTTCATCGTTCTCAAACTCCCTCTTGAATTGTAGCTCGTACTGCCATTTTGGATTATTAGCGTCTGTGGTCTCTTCCCTTCTCCATTCAGTTACTTCCCCGGTGTTTGCATCGGCCAGACCGAAAAAGAATTCTGAAGGCTGGTCTTCCTTTTCATAGGCAAAATTACCAGAAAGGGTGAGCACGTTCTTCGGATCAAAGAAGTAATCGGTGCCCAGGGTGATGTTGCTGAAAGATTCGTTGCGGAAGGCTGTTCCAAAACTGCTCAGCGTAGTGTTGGAGGCGAGATTACTGTTAACGGATTCAGAATCGCGGGGAAGGGATCTCCTTCCCGCACCTATTTGCGTAAAGAGGTTGAACTTTTCGGTACGCCTGTTCAGGCTAATGCCCAGGCTGTGATTATCCGGAGTGCCTGTGTTGATTGACACAGAACCATTGAGACCTTTTTTCTCCTCCTTCTTCATTACAATATTGATAATACCAGCCGTTCCCTCCGCATCGTATTTAGCCGAAGGATTGGTTATTACCTCCACACTCTCAATCATATCGGCAGTAATAGTGCCCAGGGCATTATTACCTTCCTCGGCCAGTATGGAGGGCTTGCCATCTATCAGTATCTGCACTCCGGTGCTCCCCCTCAAGCTGATCTCACCTTCTATATTCACATTTACCGAGGGAACATTATTGAGAACTTCCAGGGCACTCATTCCGGTACTGCTGATGTCGCTTCCCACATTAAATACCCGCTTGTCCAGCTTGAACTCCATTTTAGACACTTCACCCTGAACCACTACCTCTTCGAGTTGCTCGGCATCTTCCTGTAAAACTATGAGTCCCAAATCCACAGTACCGCGGCCATCGGGGATCTCGTCAATTCGGCGGGTCTTAAAACCGATAAAACTTACTTCTATATAAAAGTTCGCAGCATCGGTGCTGATACTGAAACTACCATCGTCTGCTGTGGTCGTTCCGTCTAATGCATTTTCTGTTGTAGCATCCGCCACTAATACAGTAGCAAAGGCTACGGCTTGTCCTGCTCCGGCTTCTATTACCCTACCTTCAATAGTTCGTGGGCCAGGGCGCTGAGCCTGGAGTGAACAGGTGAGCGTTAAAAGTATGAGAGATGATAAAAGATTAATTTTAAGATTTTTCATGAGCAACATTATATACGACCTAAAATTCAGGCTTTGAATTCAATCATAATAATATTTCCCTCCTAACAACCATATTAGGCCACCGAACGACGTGGGAATCGATTAGCGTGATATTTAGGTTGTTAAGCAGGCTAATTTTGTCGTTAATGGCTCCGTTTTATAGATTATTGTGGTTTTGACTGTAGATTTGATCTATGGTGAATAGTTCAAAGGCAAAATCTATCCATTGGAAGGAGATCGCTTTTCAGATCATTCTTCATATACTGGTCTTCGTATTTTATTCCTTTGACCGTACAGAACCCGGTATTGAAACACATCAGGTAGTATTCTTCTTAAAATATGCCCTTGCCGCTGCCGTAATTAACTATTTCCTGCTGCCGCGGTTTTTCTACAATAAAAAATACATGATATTTTTTGGTTCAATTGTCGTACTACTCGGGCTCGTTATCCTGATCGAGGAATGGGTCCTGGAGCCCATCTACTTTCCCAATACCCCCAGGGCAGAGCGCTTTCCCGGGATCTTTATTACGCTATTGGATATATTGCCGGTTATAGCCATATTATCGGGGTTTAAGTTTGCCTGGGACGCTATAACCAAGCAAAAACAACTGGAAGAACTGCAGGCTACAGTTAAGGAAAGTGAGCTTCAATTCCTAAAATCCCAGATAAATCCGCACTTCCTTTTCAACAATTTGAACAATCTATATTCCTATGCCATTACACAGTCTCCCAAGACCCCGGAAATTATTTTACATCTAAGCGCCGTGCTGCGCTACATGCTCTACGAGTGTAAGGAGCGCTATGTGCCTCTCGCTAAAGAAATTGAGCAATTAGAAAATTTTACTCAATTGTACCAATTGCAGATCGAAGAGCGGGGAAATGTTCAATTCAGAAAGAACGGGATCGGTTCGTCTCACAAGATCGCGCCTTTGATCCTGGTTGTTTTTATTGAAAATGCATTCAAACACAGCCAGGCCAGTCAGACCGAGAACATTTTTATCGATATTCATATAGAGCTTCAAGGTGATGAATTGCATTTTCATTGTCAGAATAACTTTAAGCCGGTTCGATCTACAGGGACCAGAAACAAGGGCATTGGTCTGGAAAACGTCCGGAAAAGGCTGGAATTACTCTATCCCAATGCCCATGAATTGCATATAGTGGAATCCGGGGATCGATTTGAAGTGAAGCTGAAGATGCAACTCCAAAAACTAAATGAAGGATGAATTGTATCATTATAGAAGATC
>JBPEXP010000467.1:0-5498 GCA_052031475.1 Flavobacteriaceae bacterium
ACCCTGAACTTGAGTATATCTATTAAATTGTCGTCTGCAGTGATCGTGTAGCCAGGGCTGCTTGTTTTTTGTAAGAGGATCTCTAAATCGTCTTTCAATTCAACACTGTGGTAAGGAGGAAGTTCTTCACGGACCTCAACCACGTCTTTGTTCCCTTTGATCTTAGGTTTGCGCTGCCCTAGCAATATTCCTGCATTGAGACATAGCAGCAGTATCAAAACTTTTTTCACTCTTAGATAGCCTTTTAAGATTATGCTACAACAAAAATAGTGATAACTTCTCGCCGCCGTGCACCTCCATAAAAAAAGCCCGTATAAAACGGGCTTGTGAATCTTTGATAAAGTTAATGCTGGAGTTCTTCCTCATCAGGCTGCAACGGAACCGTCTGTGGCACAAAGTCCTGCCCAGGAATAATATACTCCCCGTTTTCATAAGTCTTGCTATAGTCATAAGACCAGCGGTGGACCTCCGGTATGGGACCATCCCAATTCCCGTGAATGTGTTTGATTGGTGCATCCCACTCCAGTGTAGTGGCTTTCCATGGGTTTTGTGGTCCTTTTTTACCGTAGAAAATACTGCTAACAAAATTGTAAGCGAATACAAGCTGGGCGGCTGCCGTAATAAGAGCAAATACGGTCATAAGGACCTGAACATCCGTAAATTCGTCAAACATGGGGAAGGCCGTATTTTCATAATAACGTCTTGGTACACCAGCCATACCTATAAAATGCATAGGGAAGAAGATCCCGTAAGAGCCTACTGCAGTGATCCAGAAGTGGACATAGCCCAGATTCTTGTTCATCATTCGGCTTTGGAACATTTTAGGGAACCAGTGATATACCCCGGCAAAGAGTCCGTATAGAGCAGAGATTCCCATGACCAGGTGGAAGTGGGCAACTACAAAATAGGTGTCGTGAACATTGATGTCCAGTGTGCTATCTCCTAAAATGATCCCGGTGAGGCCTCCGGTGATAAAGGTAGAGACCATACCTATTGAAAACAACATACCGGGATTCAGCTGCAGATTACCTTTCCAAAGCGTGGTGATCCAGTTGAATGCCTTAACGGCAGAAGGTATGGCGATCAAAAGAGTTGTAAATGTGAAAACAGACCCCAGGAATGGATTCATTCCTGATATAAACATGTGGTGGCCCCAAACGATCGTAGAAAGGAAGGCGATTGCCAAAATAGAAGCAACCATGGCCCTGTAGCCAAATACAGGTTTTCTGGCACCAACAGACAATACTTCTGACACGATGCCCATGGCAGGGAGTATGACAATATATACCTCGGGGTGACCCAAAAACCAGAACAGGTGTTCGAATAATACGGGAGACCCTCCCTGGTAGTGCAATACCTCTCCCTGAATAAATATATCAGAGAGAAAGAAGGACGTGCCAAAGCTGCGGTCCATGATCAGGAGTAAGGCTGCTGAAAGCAGTACCGGAAACGATACCACACCGATAACGGCAGTTACAAAGAATGCCCAAATGGTAAGCGGCAATCTTGTCATCGTCATCCCCTTGGTACGAAGATTGAGTACGGTCACTATATAATTCAAGGATCCCAAAAGCGATGAGGCAATGAAAATTGCCATAGAAACCAGCCAGAGCGTCATACCCATCCCAGATCCTGATTGAGCCATTGGAAGCGCACTGAGAGGAGGGTAGATTGTCCAGCCTGCTGCTGCCGGACCGGCCTCAACGAAAAGTGAGATTACCATAATGACACTGGATACAAAGAACATCCAGTAAGACAGCATGTTCAAAAAGCCAGAGGCCATATCCCTTGCGCCTATCTGTAGTGGGATCAGCAGGTTACTAAAAGTACCACTGAGTCCGGCTGTGAGCACGAAGAATACCATGATGGTACCGTGAATGGTTACCAGAGCCAGATAGACATCGGCGTCCATTACTCCGTCCGGGGCCCATTTACCCAAAAGGGCTTCAAAGACTGTGAATGACTCGCCGGGCCAGGCCAGCTGCATCCGGAATAGCAAGGACATCGCAATCCCGATGAAACCCATGATCAATCCCGTGATCAGGTATTGCTTGGAAATCATCTTGTGATCCTGACTAAAAATGTATTTGGTTACAAATGTTTCCTTGTGATGATGTCCATGATCGTGAGCGTGGTCATCAACATGAGCAAGAGCATGAGCTGTTTCAGACATAATCTAAATTTTATTTATTTTCTTTTTATAGCCAATTTTTATTCTATTGCATGGAAGCCATGGTCTGGCTGAAAGTCTGCTGACTTGATATCCATGCGTTGTATTCTTCTTCTGTTTCTACGATGATCTTCATTTGCATGTTGTAGTGCGATTTACCACAGATCTTGTTGCAGAGTAAGATATAATCAAATTCCCAGGGGTCTGAATTGGGTTCTCCCCTGGCCGCCCGTTCGGCACGGATGGCATTGGTCCTTTTCACCTTATCAACCACATCCGGGTTTTGCCTCATCTCCTCCGTGGTGATGGTTGGCGTAAAGGAGAATTCGGTGATCATTCCCGGAACACAGTTCATTTGTGCCCTGAAATGAGGCATATAGGCTGAATGCAATACATCCTGGGACCTCATCTTAAAGTTAACTTTTCTGCCAACAGGCAGGTGTAGTTCTTTGACGATGACATCGTCTAAAGCATTCGGATCGGCTTCATCCAGTCCCAGTACATTGGCGCGGTCAATATCGATCATCCTCACATTAGCCTCACCAAGAACATTGTCGGCACCTCCGTATCTGGCCGTCCAGTTAAAGGCCTGGGCATAGAGTTCTACAATAAGCGGATCATCTTCGTCATTGATGTCCATGATATTGGTCCAGGTATAGAGACCCCAAAGGATCAATCCTGCCAGAACGATGACCGGGATAATGGTCCAGATAAATTCCAGACGGTCATTGTCTGCAAAGAAGAGGGCTTTTTTACCCTTTTCGCCTTTATACTTGTAAGCGTAATAATGAAGCAGTGCCTGGGTGATGGTTTGCACAAAAAATATAATGGCAAATGAAACGAACATCAAGTAGTCATATTCACCGCCGTGTGCCGATGCCGCTTCAGGCAGCAAAAACTTGCCGTATTTGACGAAGCAGAATATGGTGATGGCATAGATGAAGACCAAAAAGGCCATCATGAGATAACCGTTATAGCGGTTATCCTTATCACTTGCCACCTCAGATGTTTCTGTCTTAATTTGGGACAATTCGAATATTTTGGTCATTTGCCAAATCGCAATCGCCACAAGAACTAAAACAGCAATGATCAAGAATGTAGTCATTTCAACAACTTAATACGTATTAATAATGAAACTGCCTGCTCTCCTCTATATAAGGATTTCTCACCGGTTGTAAAGGGGCCTTGGTCAATGCCCTGAACACCCAGAAAATAAATGCCCCGGCAAAGAACATAAAGGCTCCTATCTCGGGAATCCCGATATACCACTGATCTCCCACGGCAGCCGGTGTAATCATATTGAATACATCCAGATAGTGGCCCACAATAATGACCAATCCGGTCATAATTACAAACCAGTTGACGCGCTTGTAATCGCTGTTCATCAACATCAGTAATGGAAATATAAAATTCAATGCCAGCATTCCGAAAAACGGCAGTTTAAAATCTTCAATCCTGGTTACAAAATAGGTAACCTCTTCAGGTATGTTGGCGTACCAGATCAGCATAAACTGGCCAAACCAGAGATAGGTCCAGAAAATGCTAAATCCGAACATGTATTTGGCAAGGTCATGAATATGGCTGTCGTTCACATCGGGCAGATAACCACGAGATTTCAGGTATATCGAGATCATCGCGATGACAGTAATTCCCGAAACGATCATACTTGCAAAGACATACCATCCAAAAAGTGTGCTGAACCAATGAGGGTCTACACTCATGATCCAGTCCCAAGACATCATGGATTCGGATACCAGGTAGAACACCAGGAAGCCCGCAGACCATCTGAAATTCTTTTTAAAATTACTGTAATCATCCGCCTCATCCTGGGCTATACTCAACCTTCTGGACACCTCCCTGTAAAGAATCCATCCACCGAGGTAAATCGCTGCACGTATCAGGAAAAATGTGACGTTCAGGTAGCCCGCTTTATTCTGCAAAATCTTGTCATGAGCAACCACATCAGCATCCATCCACGGGAAAATGTGGTTGAAATGCATGACTGAAAGAATAAAGAATACAAATAATATGATACCACCGGGCACCAGATAGGCTGTAATGCCCTCCATAACCCTGAACAACATGGGAGACCAGCCCGCCTGGGCGGCTCGTTGAATAGCGTAAAATGCCAACACTCCCAGGGAAATCATAAAAAAGAAAAAGGCAGCAACATAAAGGGCAGACCATGGCCTGTTCTGTAATTGATGAAGCAGGTGTTCTCCGTGATCTGAATGTCCCTCAGCGTGGGCTGCATCCTCCGAGTGAGCAGCTGCCGCATCATGACTTTCAGACCCGTGACCGTCGTCATGAGAAGCCACCATGCTCATGGCTTCGTCAACCGTGGAAGGAACGGAGACAAATCCTATACCCATCCCAAGCAATCCAAGGGCCATCAGAATGACGGAACCAATTTTTAACCTATTAGAAAATGTGTACATATTAAATTGCCAGGTTTTAGTTTGATAAGTCTTCTTTCAGTTGCATCACGTATTCCGAAACCTGCCAGCGTTCTTCATAATCCAATTGCCCTGCGTAGGATCCCATGGAGTTCAATCCGTAATATATGGTATGGTAGGTACTTCCTACTGTGATGTTCCGGGCAGCATCAGCATAGCTGGGTACGCCCAGTATCTTTTCGCGTTTCACCAAATGTCCCTGTCCGGCACCATTTGCTCCGTGGCAGATAGCGCAATAAATATCATAGAGCTCTTTGCCCCTGGCCAGATTCTCTTCAGAATTGATGGAATCTAAAGGACTTTCTTGTGCCCTGGCCATTTCCTTCCCTTCCAGACCATTATCAAATTCGTATGGCAACCAGCCCCTGGAAATGGTGTTATCCGGTGGCGTAAGCGCCTCTGTACCCTGAGGTAGGAAATCTACTTCCATGTAGGTCTTATAACCCACCGGTTCGTACATGTTGGGCATATACTGATAGTTGGGCTGACTAGAATCAGCGCAGCTGCCCAGGCTCAGCAGAATACCCATCACTAAAAATGTTATGATTATCCTTCTCATTACTCAGTGGGTCGTTTTAATTATGTTTAATTCAACTGCTCCTGTATCCAGCAAAAGATCCTTCAATTCAGCTTCATTGTGATGTACTTCGATCTCCATGACAAAGTGATCATCCGTAGTTCTCACATCAGGGTTTTCCGCCTTTTTATAGGGCCAAAGCTTGGAGCGCAGATAAAAAGTGATAACCATCAGGTGAGCTGCGAAAAACACAGTCATTTCAAACATGATCGGCACAAAAGCCGGCATATTCTCGATGTAGCTAAAACTTGGCTTGCCGCCAATGTCCTGAGGCCAGTCTTGTATCATGATATAG
>JBPEXP010000468.1:0-3391 GCA_052031475.1 Flavobacteriaceae bacterium
TTTGTTGCTGTTGTTTGGCATCTCCGTACTTTTTAGCCCTTCTGCCCCTGATACCGCCCAGGATAGCTCCAATGGCAGCACCTTCACCGGCATCACCTGCAATAGCGCCAATGGCTGCGCCAGCGGCTGCTCCGCCTGCTGCACCCACCACGGCTGAGCCATCCGCAGATCGGTCTACCTGCTCTGCCTGCACCTGTGTAGGATTCATCGGATCAAATCCTGTTTGGGTTTTGGCCCAGCTAAAACAAGCTACCTCATCGGCATCTTGCGTGGCCTGATCCTGGTCTTTGGCCGGAAAAATAAAAACCCCAATGCTCGACCCAATGGAGGAGTTATTTTGCGCAATCGCTTTCACCGGAATGGCTAACAGAAATACGGTTATGGCCAGATATAAATATTTCATGGTCTTCAAAGATTATCGGGATTAATAAATACATAGCCCAGTTGCTCCAGAGCATCTGCCTCATTATAGAAGGTATAGCTTCGACTGATCTTATCGTCATCGATCTTATAAACAGTATTGGCCCAGATAGTAACTGTTTGGGGGCCCTCCTTAAAAGTGATCTCCAGGAGTGACCAATTAGATACCCAATCTCCCTGGTTTTCCCCATCCGGAATGCTCACTGCTATGTTTCTTGAACTTTTGTATTCAATCCGGCGATAAAGCGATTCCACATTTTTCTTCCACTGATCGGATGCACTCGTCTTTAGAATGCTATCTGCAACAGACGGACCATAGCCTATATAGTCGTCTGAGAGAAAATTATCCATCAGTTGATAGTCTAATTTTTGTACAGCATTGATATAACCCTCTACTACGGCAATATTTTTCTCACTTATTTGATCACTGTCATCGCAGGAAAGAATAAAGAAAGTGGCAAGAAAAGCCAGGAGGAAGTTTCTAAACATAGTCATAATTGAAAGGTTATTAAAGTTTGGTGGAGTGAATGGGATGACTTCCACAGACCTAAATTAAAGGAAAATTATCAGAAAAGGAAAGCGCAGTGATGAGCTTTTGATTCCTCTCATCCTAACTTTTTAGAATTATCTGAATTGAAGTGGATTAATAGTCATAAACCCAATCTTATGGTACTGGTAAGAAACTGCATTCCTTATTAGCCCAGGGCCGCAGACCGATCATTTAGATAAGAGTTTGCTTATATTGCGGAAGACTTCAGTTACAATTGAATGATCAAAAACCTGTTTTTCGTTACGGGTCTTTTACTCTGTTCCTGTGCCCAGGCATTAGCCCAGCAAGACACACTGGTTCTGAAAAACGGAGATGTGCTGGTAGGTGAGATTAAAACCCTCAATGTAGGTGTGCTTACTATGGAGACAGACTACAGTGATGAGGACTTTAAGATCGAATTCAACAAGGTCAGTGAAATGATCCTCGAAAGAAAGGCCTTGATCCTGCTTACACGGGGAAGAAGGCGTTTCGGAAATGTACGCACTATTGAAAAAGGAAGAGTAAAGATCACCTCCAATGATGGAGTGGAAGAAGTGATACCGCTCAACCAGATTGTTGCTCTTCAGGAGGTAGAAGACAGGTTTTGGCGCCGGTTCAAAGGTCGGTTCGACCTGGGATTTAACCTGACAAAAGCCAACAACAATGCCCAGCTTACTGGTGAGGCCGTTCTTAATTATAACGGCAGTAAATGGCTCTCACAAGCCGGTGCTAATTACCTGAGCTCTACCAGGGATGATGTAGAAGAAACGCAGAGATTAGACGCCAATATCGAATTACAGCGTATTCTCAAGAAAAACTGGTTTGTGCTGGGATCAGTCTACTTTTTGAGAAATACGGAGCAGGCATTGGACGGTCGTACTTCCCCTAGTTTGGGTGTCGGTCGCCAGGCCATCAGCACCAATAAACTCTATCTATCTGTTTCCACGGGTATTACCCTGAACATCGAAGATTTTGTAGACGATACCTTAAACAAATCATCTGCTGAATTATTCATTGGGAGCAGTTTTAACATGTTCGACTTCAGTGATATTGACCTCATAACCAGTGTGCGATTTTACCCGAGTCTATCGGAAAGAGGTAGGTTCAGGACAGACTACGATCTGACTATGAAGTACGATCTCCCTTTGGATCTTTACATCAAGCTAGGTCTGAATTTCAATTATGACAACCAACCTGCCATTACCGGAAATGATTTTGATTATATTATTACCAGTGGATTCGGCTGGAAGTTTAACGACTGATAGACCACGGAAAAAATTATCCTTTTCTGGACATTCAGAATCCCAAAAAATAATATATTACTTACTGATCAATTCTCATGGGTAAGAAAAGTATGGATATAGTGGCCGGTGTAGACATCGGAGGTACCAAGACCAAAGTTGGAATTGTGACCCGCGAAGGCAAGGTCTTAGCCAATACCTGGTTCCGAACCAGGGAATATCCGGATTTTGACGAGTATCTAGACAAATTGTACGACACCATAAAGACGTTGATCAATGACCATCCCGAAGATTTTAATGTTTTGGGCGTTGGTATCGGAGCGCCTAATGCTTCCTCCAAGCACGGCACTATAGAAAATGCTAGCAATCTCCTGTGGAAGGGCAGCGTTCCTCTTCTTGCCAAGATGAAGGAACGCATCAACGTTCCCATGAAACTTATGAATGATGCCAGCGCAGCCGCTTTGGGCGAAATGCTCTTTGGCAATGCCCGGGGGATGCGCGATTTCATTGTAGTGACCCTGGGTACAGGATTCGGGGCAGGCATCGTTGCCAACGGTAAACTGATAGACGGATACGATGGTTTTGCCGGGGAACTTGGCCATGTAGATATGACCCTGGGTGATGGACGGTTAACCGGTTTGGGGGTCAGGGGCGGACTTGAAGCCTACGTATCGGCCACCGGACTTAAGCGCACCATCCTCTTTATGCTGAGCAAATACATGGACGACAGTCGATTCCGCGATATTGCCTATAACGACCTTCATGGAGAAGATATTACTAAGGCAGCCGAGGAGGGCGACCCGATAGCATTAAAGGCCTTCGACTATACCGCTAATATATTCGGACAGGCCTTAGCCAATTTTACGGCCTTTACCCAGCCCGAAGCCTTCTTCCTGATGGGCGGATTGATAGGCAGCGGTAAATGGATCACAGAACCTCTTAAGAAGTATTTCAATGAATACCTTTTGGATATTTACAAAGGCAAGGTAAAACTGATGCATTCGGGAATGAAAGGAAAATCAGCCGCTATTTGTGGGGCCGCAGCCCTCATTTGGGAAGATTATATGGAATAATGCAAAAAGAGGTTTTCTGCAATGGTTAGAAATGATTATTTTTCGTGACCACTCTCAAATTTCCCCAATTATTATATCCGATGAAAAAAGTTTGCCTGTTCTCCGCCTTGCTTCTTTTCTGCAATTTG
>JBPEXP010000469.1:0-1943 GCA_052031475.1 Flavobacteriaceae bacterium
CTACCGAAACATCAAGCTTTTCAGCAATATCTGTTAGCAATACCCTGTTATGCAGGGCTACTTCGCTTAAAATGGTTTGCCACCTCTCTTCCTTAAGCATCCTTATCGGCTTTTGATGAGCAAAGGTATGAATAATTTTTTAATTGCTGTTTTTTGCTGTTTTAAAATTAAATAAATGTTAATATTGCATTATATTGCAATTAATCTTGCAAAAAACCGCAATAATTTCATACCTTTGTCATTCACTTTAAATGGAACTCCTATGTCCGTAACACTTCCCAAACCCAGTCCGCGCAGCTTTCCGACGGACGATGAATCGAGAAAATTTGAAAGGATCCGCACCCGGGTACATCTGAATTCGGAAGAAGCTTCTTTTTTTGTAGCCAATGAAATTGCCGATCTGATCAGGCAGCGCCAGAAAAGGGGTAAAAACGTAGTACTGGGCCTTGCCACAGGATCTACACCTACGAAAATGTATGACTTCCTGGTTAAATTTCACAAAGAGGAAGGCCTCAGCTTTAAAAACGTCATCACCTTTAACCTGGATGAATACTACCCCATGGAACCAGATTCCATTCACAGTTATGTCCGGTTTATGAATGAACACCTTTTCGATCACATCGATATTAAAAAGCAAAATATCCACATCCCGGACGGAACCCTGGACAAGGAGGACCTCAGAGAATACTGCGATTCCTATGAAAAGAAGATCAGGGATGTTGGTGGCATCGATATCCAGGTCCTCGGCATAGGCCGTACAGGGCATGTGGGATTTAACGAACCCGGTTCTGCCCTGAATAGCAAGACCAGGATTGTTCGTCTGGACAGGATTACGCGTCTTGATGCCGCCAGTGACTTTTTTGGGCTCGAAAATGTTCCCATTAAAGCCATTACCATGGGTGTGGGCACCATTATGTCTGCCAAAAGGGTCATCCTGATGGCATGGGGAGAAGGCAAGTCGCAAATTGTAAGAGAAGCAGTGGAAGGCGAAATAAGAGAGTCTGTACCCGCTACCTTCCTGCAGCATCACGAGAATTGCGATTTTATTCTGGATGAGGCAGCCGCTTCATCCCTGACCAGATTAGCCACTCCATGGCTGGTATCTGAGTGCGACTGGAACGATAAACTGATCAAAAAAGCTACGATCTGGCTTTCAGAAAAACTCAACACGGCCGTTCTGAAACTGACCAACGAACACTATAATGAATACGGCATGGGTAACCTGATCGCCGAGATCGGGTCTGCCGAGCACATCAATCTAAAAGTTTTTAACCAGCTTCAGAAAACTATCACGGGATGGCCCGGCGGAAAACCGAATGCCGATGACAGCCAGCGGCCGGAGCGCAGAGACCCCTATCCCAAACGATCTCTGATCTTTAGTCCGCACCCGGACGACGATGTCATTTCCATGGGCGGCACCCTGCTGAGACTGGTCGACCAGGGTCACCAGGTACACATCGCCTACCAGACTTCAGGAAATATCGCTGTCTTTGACGATGAGGTCATAAGATTCCTGGATTTTGCAACCGATGCCCATGAAGATAATTCCGAATTGGAAGCCCAGTTCATCTCGGTGAAAAAATTCCTGGCCAAAAAGAAACCTGGACAGGTTGACAGTCCTGAAATACAGCACTTTAAAGGCTTGATTCGGAAAGGGGAAGCCTTGGCAGCCTGTCGCTATTGCGGTGTAGACGAAGAACATGCCCATTTTTTAAACCTGCCCTTTTACGAGACAGGAACCGTGAAAAAAAGACCTCACAGCCCGGAGGACATCAAGATCACTTACGATCTTCTTAAAAAGGTAAAACCTCATCAAATCTTTGCAGCCGGCGACCTTTCGGATCCACATGGCACACACCGCGTTTGTCTTCAGATCATATATGAAGCGCTGGATCAACTTCTTAAAGAGGGAGCTGAATGGCTGGATGATTGCTATGTGTGGC
>JBPEXP010000047.1:0-5431 GCA_052031475.1 Flavobacteriaceae bacterium
GCAATTCCAGAAAATTCTGGTTGGCTTTGATGTCCGGATAGCGCTCCACAGTGACCAAAAGCCTGGACAATGCCGATGATAATCCCGATTGAGCTTGTTGAAAAGCTGCCAAATTCTCAGCAGACAGATCATTGACGTCTATGCTCGTGGAAGTGGCCTTCGCCCTGGCTTCAATGACATCAGTAAGCGTACCCCTTTCAAAATCAGCTGCGCCCTGAACGGTTTTCACCAGGTTGCCTATCAGATCATTCCTTCGTTGGTAAGAGCTTTCCACATTAGACCAGGCCGTCTTTGCATCGGCTTCATATTGTACGGCCGTGTTGTTAAAACCTACAGCCCATTGGTAAAGTGCGAAACCAACAACTGCCAGGATAATTACGGGAATTAACCATTTTTTCATAGTAGTGTTCTTTAGTCAGTGTTTATTAAAGTTGATCTTTTATTTTAAGAAGTTCTGCTTTTACCTTTTCGAGTTTCTGAATGATCTCAAAATTAGATAGGGTTTTCTGACGCTCTTCTCGCAGATGCGTCTTGGCCCCTTCCAGGGTGAAGCCCCTTTCTTTTACAAGATGGTAAATAAGCTGAAGATTCTTGATGTCTTTAGGGGTGAATTTACGGTTGCCCTTGGCATTCTTCTTGGGCTGGAGTACATCGAACTCCTTTTCCCAAAACCGGATAAGGGACGTATTGACATCAAAGGCCCTGGCCACCTCGCCAATGCCGTAATATCTTTTTTCAGGTAAATCTATATGCATTAATCCAAGGATTGGTTCTCCTGATTGGCGTATTTAAGCATGTTTTCAAACTCCTCGGGGGTCAATGATCCGTAATAGAAATTAATCGGATTGATACGATGGCCGTCTTTCCACACCTCATAATGTACATGGGGAGCTTCTGACCTGCCGGTACTGCCAACAAATCCTATAAGATCGCCACGCTTAACCTTTTGCCTGCGCTTTACGTTGTATTTGCTCAGGTGCGCATATAGGGTCATATATCCGTAGCCATGGTCGATCCTGATGTGTTTTCCATAGCCGGAAGCAGAATTGTCTGCCCTGGTTACCACACCATCACCTGAGGCGTAAATAGGGGTGCCCTTTGGAGCGGTAAAATCCATACCCCAGTGCATTTTCCGGGCCTTGGTAAAAGGATCCGATCTCCAACCGTAACCAGAAGCCATACGGGTTAGTTCCTCGTTGTTTATCGGTTGGATCGCGGGTATGGCTGCGAGCAGTTTTTCTTTCTCTTCAGCCAGCTTGGCTATTTCATCCAGGGATTTGGATTGTATGACCATCTGTTTCTGAATAATATCTAACCTGCGGGTTGTGGCGATGATCATTTCAGAATTATTAAAACCCTCCAGCGATTTATATCGGTTGATACCACCAAAACCAGCCCTGCGTTGCTCCTCTGGTATAGGGTTAGCCTCAAAATACACCCTGTAAATATTGTTGTCGCGGTCTTCCATGTTGCCGAGGACCTGTTCAATCTGTTCCATTTTTTTGTTCAGGAGCTCGAACTGCAATTCGTAGTTTTTCACCTCTCGCTGAAGAGATAATTCCCTGGGTGTATTGAGCAAATTGGTATTGAGTAAAAAGACCAGTCCTAAAAGACCGAACAAGGCTGCTCCGAGCACAAAAAGGAAGATATTACGGTACTTCCTCGTCTTTTTAGGTTCGATCTTTCTGTATGAAAGCGTGTCCGGATCGTAATAGTACTTAACTTTAGACATGAAGGGATTTTATCCTATTTTTGTGCTTATCATTTTACAGAACAAACAAATATAAAAATTGTTTTGTAGAAAGCGTTAAATTCGACGAAACCTCACCTATTTCTATGAATTCCAAGGAAATAAGAAGCAGTTTTTTGGATTTTTTCCGGTCCAAGGACCACAAAATTGTTCCCTCTGCACCCATGGTGATCAAAAACGACCCCAGTTTGATGTTTACCAATGCAGGAATGAACCAATTCAAGGAGTTTTTTCTGGACCAGTCGAGGGCCAAAGATCTGCGTGTGGCTGACAGCCAGAAATGCCTGCGCGTCAGTGGTAAACACAATGACCTGGAAGAGGTTGGTAAAGACACCTACCATCACACCATGTTTGAAATGCTGGGGAACTGGAGTTTTGGCGACTATTTTAAAAAAGAAGCCATCAGCTGGGCCTGGGAGTACCTGACCGAGGTATGCAAGATTGATAAAGACAGGCTGTACGTTTCGGTTTTTGAAGGGAGCGAAGATTCAGATAAGCTGGGGATGGACCAGGAAGCTTATGACCTATGGAAAGGAATCTTATCAGAGTCTCGCATCATCAAGGGAAGCAAGAAAGACAATTTTTGGGAAATGGGCGATCAAGGCCCCTGTGGACCTAGTTCCGAGATCCACGTTGATATACGGTCTTCAGAGGATAGGAAGAAACAAGACGGCGCCAGCCTGGTGAACCAGGATCATCCCCAGGTAGTTGAAATCTGGAACCTGGTTTTTATACAGTACAACAGAAAGGCCGATGGCAGCCTGGAAACACTACCCAAGAAGCATGTAGATACAGGAATGGGTTTTGAAAGACTTTGTATGGTCCTTCAAGGTGTCCAATCTAATTACGATACCGATCTTTTTACGCCGCTAATCCGGGAGATCGAGACCATAACCAATACCAAATACGGAGATTCTGAAGAAAAAGATATTGCTACACGGGTTATCGCAGACCATGTGCGTGCCGTAGCTTTTGCCATAGCGGATGGTCAGTTACCCGGGAATTCCGGCGCTGGCTATGTGATACGCCGCATCCTGAGAAGGGCCGTGCGCTATGGATTTACTTTCCTGGATACACAGCAACCCTTTATGTACCTCCTGGTGAAAACCCTGGTGCAATCTATGGGAGAAGCCTATCCTGAGATCAAAGAACAGCAGCACTTGATCGAAAATGTTATCCGGGAAGAGGAGCACTCTTTCCTGAAGACTCTGGAACAAGGCCTGGTGTTGTTGGATGAAGTGGTCCGGAAAACAAAGGGTAATACCGTTGATGGGCAAAAAGCCTTCGAGCTTTACGATACTTTTGGTTTTCCCGTAGATCTCACTGCCCTCATCCTGTCTGAAAGAGGCTACCAGCTTGATGAAGCAGGGTTTAACAAGGCGATGAAGGCCCAGAAAGACCGCTCCAGAGCTGCTTCCGAAGTGGAGACACAGGACTGGCAGGTATTGCACAATGCTGAAGAGGTAGATTTCGTAGGTTATGATCAACTCAATACCGAAGTGCGTCTTCTTAAGTACCGCAAGGTAAGCTCCGCTAAGGAAGGGGATCACTTTCAGTTGGTACTGGACAAAACGCCTTTTTACGCAGAAGGAGGAGGCCAGGTGGGTGATAAAGGCTATCTGGAGTCGCCCGATGGCGATGTGGTCTACATCCTGGATACCAGAAAAGAGAATAACGAAATCCTGCATATTGCCAAAAGCCTTCCAAGACACCCGGAGGCTGCGCTGACCGCCGTTGTAGACAAAATGCAGCGGCAACGAACAGCCAGGAACCACACGGCCACCCATTTGCTCCATCAGGCACTCAGGGAAGTGCTGGGCGATCATGTAGAGCAAAAAGGATCGGCAGTACACTCGCGCTATCTGCGATTTGATTTTGCTCATTTTTCAAAGCTCAGCAAGGAGGAATTACAACAGGTGGAGGAATTTGTCAATGCCAGGATAGAGGAGTCACTACCACTACAGGAAGAACGGAATATTCCTATGCAAAAGGCCCTCGATGAGGGAGCCATTGCTCTTTTTGGAGAAAAATACGGGGAAGAGGTTCGGACCGTTCGCTTTGGACGATCTATAGAGCTTTGCGGGGGTACACATGTGCAGAATACGGCTGAGATCTGGCATTTCAAAATACTGTCGGAGAGCGCCATAGCAGCTGGTATCCGGCGTATTGAGGCCATCACTTCGGATGCCGTTAAAGAATACTTCCTCAAAGGGGAACGGGCCGTGGAAGAAATAAAAGGTCTTTTTAAGGGCTCCAGGGAGCCTGTAGAAGCTGTACGCGAATTGCAGGAGGAAAATGCGATGTTGAAGAAACAGCTTGAGCAATTTCAAAAGGAAAAAGCCAAAGACCTTAAAAACGACCTGAAGAATGAACTGAAGGAAGTAGATGGTATGCTCTTTTTGGCCAAGCAGGTCGACCTGGATGCTTCAGGCATTAAGGACCTGTCATTTGAACTTGGCAACGAGCTGGATAACCTGTTTTTATTATTGGCTGCCGAAAAAGATGGCAAAGCCCTTCTCTCGTGTTATATCTCCAAGCCACTTGCCAAAGTTAAGCAGTGGAACGCAGGACAGATTGTCAAGGATCTGGGCCGTTATATCAAAGGTGGCGGCGGAGGACAGCCATTTTTTGCTACGGCCGGAGGTAAAGATCCATCAGGGATCGCAGACGCTTTAGAGGCTGCCAGGGAATTCGTATCCTGAATTCTATGAAACTACAGACAAATATTCCGGTAGGAAAGGGTGTAAAGTCTATTGATTACAACAGCAGTATCTGCCTGGTGGGATCTTGTTTTGCTGAGCATATGGCAGCCAAATTGGAGTATTACCAGTTCCGTCATCTGACTAATCCTCTGGGCATTCTTTTTCATCCCATGGCAATCAAAGAGCTCTTCAGGCGTAGCCTTGATAATAAAAATTTTACTAAGGAAGATATATTTTCCCTGAATGATCTGTGGCATTGTTATGACGCGCATTCTGATCTTAGTGGAACTGAGGCGGAAGCAACTGTTGAAAAGCTCAATGATGCCCTCAAATCAACACATCAGCACATCAACAAATCAACCCATTTCATAATTACTCTCGGAACAGCCTGGGTTTACCGACTCCAGGAAACCGGTCACATTGTGGCTAACTGCCACAAGGTTCCACAATCTCAATTTGACAAAGAATTATTGACCATAGATGAGTTGGAGGATTGCCTGGGGGATATTGAGCATATGATCAGAAACGTAAATGCGGATATAGAGATCATCTGGACGGTCTCACCTGTTAGGCATTTAAAGGACGGCTTTGCAGAAAACAACAGGAGCAAGGCGCATCTCATTGCAGCTGTGCATCAGATTGTCCGTAAAAGTGGCAACTCGTATTTTCCTTCCTATGAATTAATGATGGATGAACTGAGGGACTACCGATTTTACGATCGGGATATGGTGCATCCCAATGAGATGGCTGTGGACTATATCTGGGAAAAATTCAGGGAAAGCTGGATAGACCCAGGGATTTACCCGATTATGGAAAAGGCAGGACAAATTCAAAGAGGACTTGCCCACAGGCCATTCCATCCAGGGTCCGAGCAACATCAAAAATTCAGAAATAATCTGGACTCACAGATCCGGGAACTACAAAAGGAATATCCTTTTATGAATTTTGAAGTCCGAGACTAATTATTTACGGACCAGGC
>JBPEXP010000470.1:0-3991 GCA_052031475.1 Flavobacteriaceae bacterium
TGCAACTTACCCGTGCACCTGCTGCACCACTGGGCTGAGAAGTAAAATCATCGGCTCCCATATGGACAATTACGGCTTTTCCCAGAATATTCATTGTATCGTCATCACAGCTAAGACACCATAGGTCAGTTGAAAACTCAACTACAGCATTTCCCTCTTCATCCGCTGTAAAATTGCCTATATCCCCACGGTGAAATCCTTCTTCAGCTCCCCACTTCCCATGCGGCTCAGCGGTGGGATTCCAGTGCCCCCCTGTAGATGTACCGTCATCTGAGGAACAATCTGCTTTTTCGTGCAAATGAATCGCGTGCTCACCTGGTGTGAGGCCAGATAACTCGGCGCGCATTTGTACCTGTCCCTCGCTTTCTGTAAATGTGACCTCACCGGCCACATTGCTTTCGCTCTTGGGTTCCATGGAAAAAGCTACTTTTTCAACACTTACCACCTCCTTGGTGTTTTCAACTTCCATCACTTCTTTTTCCGATTCTTTTTTGGCCTCCTTGCAGCCTAAAAAAATAACTCCTGTTAGCAGGATTAGTCCTATGCTAAAATTTCTCATGGTCTCTTGATTTAGATTCGCCTAAAGTTAAAAAATATCAAATGGCTTTCAAACCGCTTTAAACAAATCCCGGGGATCTCGAATACCGCGTTTTAAATTCTCTGCCAGCAGCAGGGACTTTTCAATTTTGGTCTGTGAATTCCTGTATCTCGAAATTGAGTAAATAAGGCTCCTTATTTTGCCGTCGGAGAAAGACTCCAGAATATCCAGGGCCTCAGGATCACTGTCTAATACTGCCTGCAGTTCCTCCGGGACTTCCACTCCGTATTTGCTGTCATCTTCAATAAGCTGCAGCTGGAAATAATCATTGGGAAATACACCGAGCTCTTTCTGGTAGCGCTTGCCAAAAGTCATGACCAGCTGACCGTTATACGTCTGTAGTGCTGCATGAAATTCCAGAATTTTATCCTCAAATACGGCCTTTACCTTAACCCGGCTATGTCCTTTCTCCAGAAATGGCCGGGCGTGTTCCTCAGGAATCTGCAAGGCATGGGAACCTTTAATGCTCACTTCAAAAACTTCGCTCTTCAAATTTGCCTGGTGTTAATGGTAATGTCACTTTCCAAGGTCCTGTGTACAGGACATCTATTTGCAATTTCCATGAGGCGCGCTGTTTGAGTTTCATCCAAATCGCCGTCCATCCGGATTTCGCGGTCAAAGGTATCAATCTTTGCATGACCCGATTCACACTCGCCACAATCTGTAGCGTGGATCTTATTATGGGACGTATGAACTTCTACGTTCTGCAGATCCCATTTCTTGCGCCTGGCATACATCTGCAATGTCATCGCCGTGCAAGCAGATAGTCCTGCGGACACCAATTCATAAGGCGATGGGCCAAAATCATTTCCTCCAAATTCAATGGGTTCATCTGCCACTAAGTGGTGGTTGCCCACTCTCATTTGTGTGGTGAAACCATCTTCCGCGTTTAAACTGGCCAAAGCTTGCTGACGGGTCTTTAAATTGAGTGGTTCCGGAATCTGCAAATATCTGCTCGCCCAGGAAGCTACCATTTTCCCGGCATATAAAGAGTCTTCTTTGTTGCTTAACAGGTGGTCTGCCCCGTCCAGGGAAATAAAACTTTTAGGGTGACGTGCATTTATATAGATCTCTTCGGCATTTTTTATCTCAACCGTGAGGTCCTGAGGCGAGTGCATGATGAGCAGGGAGCTCTTAAGTGATTGAACGGTCTCTGCCAGTTTGTTGGATTCCAGATTGATGAGGAATTGCTTTTTGATAGTGAATTCGCGTCCGCTGAGATAAACCACCGCTTCTCCGCTATCGTTGATCTCGTCAAGACTGCTTTTCAATAGTTTTTTTACGTGTACGGGATTAGAAGGCGCGCCTATGGTAGCTACGGCAGACACCGATGGAATTTTTGTTGCGGCGAAGATCACTGCCGCCCCGCCGAGCGAATGGCCAACAAGCAGGCTAGGGGACTGGTATTCTTCTTCCAGAAATTCTGCGGCCGCCACCAGGTCCTCCACATTGCCGGAGAAGTTGGTATCTGCAAAGTCGCCTTCGCTTTCACCCAAGCCGGTGAAATCAAATCGCAATACGCCAAAACCCTCGGCAGTCAGGCTTTTACTGATGTTCCGGACAGCCGATAGATTTTTATTACAGGTGAAACAATGAGCAAATATGGCCATATTGTGGGGATGCCTGTCTGCCGGCAATTCAATCCTGCCTACTAATTGCTGGCCTTCCTTATTCTTAAATAAAACTTTTTGAAGATTCATAAACTGGAATTCTTTTAAGGGTGATCTACTACAGATTTTAGACGATATACTTTGGCAGTTGGTCGTAGCGGAGGCCTATATCTTTCTTATTCTTATGAGCCTAGATTTACGAGAAACTCTTTCATCTTGCTTATTCCTTTATAAACATGAGGCGCATAGCGTTGAATTTGTTCATTATTAATATGGGCTGTGTCTATCCCGGCTTCATACCAGTCTGCTCCGAGAAAGTCTACATAGGCCAGGCGAAATATGGGAGTCTCAGGATCAAAATAAAAATCTGATCCGGGTAAAAGAGCCACGCCAATCTCCGAGAGTAAATACTTAGCGATGTCCAGGCTGGTAAATAGGTCAAGCTTTTGCAGGGTTTCGCCAAATTGGCTCAGATCCACAAGTATGTAGAAGGCTCCCTGGGGCATGGTACAAACTACTCCAACAGAAGTCAATTCTTCATAGACATATGCTCCTACCGCCGAGAGGATGGCACTGTTTTGTCTTATTTGAGTTACAACCGGCATTTTCATAGCGTATGCTTCCAGAGCGGCATATTGCACAGGTGCGGCAACAGCGCTGAAAGTTTCACTGAAGAAAGATTGGTAGATGTTGTGAAGATAATGCAGTGTATCAGGGAGTGCCATAAATCCCAGTCGATAACCGCCTGCTGAAAAGATCTTGCTCATTCCGGCATAGACGATGGTTTTTTCAGGATAGAATGCAGCCATGCTCGGGGATCTTTGAGCACTAAAATTAATGAGCCCGTAGATCTCATCTGAAAGTACAATCACATCATATTTGCGGCAGACAGTTGCCAATGCTTTTAATTCCTCCTCATCGTAGACGGCACCTGTAGGATTGTTCGGGGAGTTGATAATCAGGGTTTTCTGGACCTCGCGATGAGATTTACACACCGCTTCCAGATGGGTGGCCGTAAGCTTGTAGTTGGTCTCTATGGTAGTGGGAATGATGTGATAACTACCGCCTTTAGAGCTAATCTGGGGCACATAACTCACCCAGCTTCCCCTGGGTATTAAAAAAACACCTTCCAAGATCATAATGGTTTGGTAGAGCAGCTCTTTACTACCCGGACCCATGTAGGTGTAGGATGAAGACCTGTCAATACCGTGATGACTCTTAAGATAGCCGGCTATGCGGGTTTTTAGTTCGGGTAATCCTGTAGATGGAAGATAACGATTGTCTGAAGCATGGGCTTTCAACGCATTTACAATACTCGGGTGAACCGGAAAAGGCGATTGCCCGAAACCGAAATGATAAATGGTCTTTCCCTTCTGCCGCAGTTCAGCAACTTTCTGATTGACCGCTAAAGTGGCAGAAGGCTTTAGTTGATTGATATATCTATTGATATTTAACTTCATAACTTAAAGAAGCCCCTCGTAAGGGGCTTCCTGAACAAATTTAGGTTGGTTTATTTAAGTGTATATCGCAGTCGTGCAAATAGATGGCGACCATTAGTCCCAAATTGCACAGATCTTCTTGAATATACAAATCTGCCACTGGACCTGAAAGCATCATCACTTTCTTCCGGATAAACGTCAAACAAATTATTGGCACCAATGGTAATGTTCAGATTTTCATTAAAATTGTGGCCTACTGTCAGATCGGTCACAATCTTACCGGCATAAATACGATCCACCGTGGGATCCGTAATATTGGTGGCTTCCTCCACTTCACCGAAGTA
>JBPEXP010000471.1:0-12802 GCA_052031475.1 Flavobacteriaceae bacterium
GAAGAAGAGGTGATCAGCGATGCGCTCCGCGAAAGACAGGAGCGGGCAGAGGCCGCCAAGGAGGCGAGGGAAAAAACAGCTGAAGATAAACGGGCTGAAGCTCTGAAATTAAGGGAAGAACGGAAAAAGGCCTATGAAGAAAGAAGGAAGAAGCTTTTGGAGGAGCGAGAAGCAAAACGACAGGCCAAGCTCGATGAAAGAAATAAATTAAAAGAACAAGCTAACGATACTATAAACTAAAGTTCAGGAATTAACACTCAAAAAAAGTAAATAAATAATCATGAAAAATTTGAAGAAGGCAGTAGTAGCATTGGTTTTTGTAATAGCAGCTACCAGTTTTGTAAATGCACAGAGCAAAATAGCCCATATTAATGTATCAGAACTACTGGCCGAAATGCCAGAAATGATTGCGGCCCAGGCGGAGTTGAAAAAACTGTCTGAGACCTACCGGGTGGACATAGAGAGTTCCATGACCGAACTCAAAAATAAATATACCCAGTATTCCAACGAAGCAAGCGCCATGTCTGAAGAAGAGAATCAGAAAAGGGCTCTGGAATTACAGGGATTCGAGAAAAATATCGGTGAAGCTCAGCAGGCTGCTCAGCAGGAGTTGGGCAAGAAACAGGCCGAGCTGTTCAAACCCATATCCGAAAAAGCCCAGGCCGCCATCGAAAAAGTGGCAGCAGCCCAGGGATATGACTATGTTATAGATTCAACCCAGGGTGGCGGAGTTATCGTGGCCAAAGGCAAAGACCTGCTGGCAGATGTAAAGCAGGAACTGGGATTCTAAAGAGATTGATCCTGAATCATATAAACCGCTCTAACAATGGGGCGGTTTTTTTATTTTTGAAAGGACCCAATTTGATGTTCGATATTTTATGAGCAGCCAACCCATCGGCATTTTTGATTCCGGCATAGGCGGTACCACCATTTGGCGCGATATACAGAGATTACTTCCCGGGGAAGACATGATCTACCTGGCTGATAGCCGCAATGCACCTTATGGCGAAAAGAGCAAAGAGACCATCATTGAGCTCTGCCGGAAAAATACAGAGCACCTGCTTTCACGTTCGTGTAAACTGATCGTGGTTGCATGCAATACGGCCACTACCAACGCCATAGACGATCTGCGCGCTAATTTCGACCTTCCTTTTATCGGGATAGAACCTGCCATCAAGCCGGCCGCACTGCAATCTGATTCTAAAAAAGTGGGTGTGCTGGCCACCAAGGGAACTTTGGCAAGCCAGTTGTTCTTAACCACTTCAAAGAACCATGCCAGTGAAATTCAGGTACTGGAACAGGAAGGGGAAGGACTGGTTCAGCTTATCGAAGCAGGAGAAGTAAATTCCGAAAGGATCCGGGCCTTGCTGCGGGCCTACCTGGAACCTATGATCTCTTCCAATATAGACCACCTGGTCCTGGGTTGTACACATTATCCCTACTTGATCCCGGTGTTGAAGGAAATCCTCCCGGAAAGCATCAGCATTATAGATTGTGGAGAGGCTGTGGCGCGACAGACAAAACGCGTTCTTGAAAAGCATGCCCTCTTGTCAGACGCTGATCGCGGAGGCAGGCATCAGTTTTATTCCAACTCAGATCCGACTGTTCTCCAAAGATTTTTGAATGAGGAAACAGCAGACCTGTCCGTCAGTTATCTCGATTTTTAGGGCGATTTCCTGTAGTAGGTCTGGTAGGTAAATGGATATGCGTGACGTTCATCCACATCGTGATGAGACTCCCTGACCAACTCCCACTGTTTGGTATCTATTTCAGGAAAAAAGGCATCTGCCTCAAATTTGTGATGAACCCTTGTAAGCTCAATTACATCAGCATAGGGCAATGCCATACTGTAAATGTCGCCTCCACCGATGATATAGGCTGATTCATCTTTTTCAAGCTCGTCCAAAGCCTCATCCAGTGAATGCACAACCCTGCAATTATCAAAATCTGTTTGGTATTGCCGGTCTCTGGTGATAATAATATGGATCCTGTTAGGCAGTGGCTTGGGAAAGCTTTCAAAGGTTTTTCTGCCCATGATGATCTTATGCCCGGTGGTTAGCTCCTTAAACCGCTTGAAGTCGTCAGGAAGGTGCCACATCAGGTCGTTGTCCTTTCCAATCCCGTTGTTCTCACCTGCTGCGGCTATCATGGTGAGGGTTCCCATGGCTCTTTTTTTTTATTGATCTTACCCAGTGGAAACTCAGTTTCGATCTCTTTTTGAATTTCCTCTATTCTTTCCTTCTGTTTTGCCACCAGATTTTCCCTCTGCTTTCTTTCCCATTGGGGTCCCATGAATTTCTTGGTGATGAATACATCCACAAAATGCAGGGCAAGCAAAAAACCCCAGGCGAGAATAGCCCACAGGTACCAGTCGTAGGTTTCGCCATATTTTAGAATTTTGTTGAGCAGGAACAGGAAAACACAACCGATCATAAACACAACCATATGACGGTAGAGTCTTTTTTTCTGCTTGATCCTCCGTTGAGCGTATTCAACCTGCAAGTGTTGTTCAGGACTGAGTGGAGGATCCTGTGTCTTCCTAGAGAACATGGTAATAGCTATATTTGGTAGCAAATATAGTGCAATTAAAAATCATCATTTCAGGTAGATTTGGAACCACAGCGCGAGAAATTCCCAGCACTTAATACCGCTCTATATGCTGATACAGCTGCAGCCGGATTGATCCCGGAAGACCTGCTCCAGTGGCGCATGGAGCAAGACATGGATCTCATGCTCGAAGGCAGTGCCAAGTGGCAGGCTATGATAGGAGTATTGGATCAGACAAGACAAACCATTAAAAAATTCTTCAATGCAGAATTGGCCGAGGTAGCCCTCGTACCGAATTTTTCAATCGGTCTGAATATGCTGCTGGAAGATCAGCCAAAAAATCAAAAGGTGCTTTTGATCAACAAGGACTACCCTTCAGTGAACTGGCCTTTTGAAAACAGGGGTTTTGATATTAGCTATGTCCCTGCCGATGACAGGCTCGAAGAGCATATTGAAGAGGCCGTTAAGAGTAAAAAGATCTCCGTCCTGGCCCTGAGCCTGGTCCAATGGCTTGACGGGGTCAAAATGGATGTGGGTTTTCTGAAAAAACTTAAGGATGATCATCCGGAACTACTCATAATTGCCGACGGCACCCAGCATTCCGGCGCATTTAATCTGGATTTTGAACAGTCCGGCATAGATGTCCTGGGTTCCAGTGGCTACAAATGGCTATTGAGCGGCTATGGCAATGGCTTTTTCCTGATAAGAAAGGGAGTGGAAAGTCGTTTTTTTACCCCAACACAAGGATTCAATTCCGCTAATGGGCAGTTAGGGAAGAGAAATGAGGTTAGTCTGTGCAAAAGATTGGAGCCTGGTCATCTGGACAGCCTGAATTTTGGCAGTTTGGGATTTTCCATGCAATTTCTCGCACAGCTTGGGATGGATCATATTGATGAGCGGAATGCTCTACTCTCTAATTACGCCCGGGAACAATTGGCAAATTTGGGATTGCTGGACGAGGCAGTTTTAAAAAGACCTGACCACGGCAGTATCTTTCGCATTACTACCAATCAATCTGTATATGAGCACCTGCTAAATGAATCTGTACGTTGTTCCTGGCGGGCCGGTGCTTTAAGACTAAGCTTTCACTTTTATAATACAAAGGAAGAGATTGATCAGATTGTAGGAATACTTAAAAAGGTGATTTAGCTTTAAAAATTTTAGAAATAAGCGGAGCTTTTGTTAATAAAGTAAGCAGATTGTCAGATCAATTTTATCAAATTGATAAATTTCACTTAGAGCGTTGTTTATTAGGTATTTAATACATTAATTTTGCGCCGTAATTTTAAAATTGATTATTATGGCGATCGCTAAGCAATATCTGAAGACAAAACCTGTATGTAAAGTAACTTTTACTGTACCTGCAGAAGAAGCAAAAAAAGTAGCAGTTGTGGGAGATTTCAATAACTGGAATCCTAAAGGCAGCCTGCTTAAAAAACTGAAAAACGGAACCTTTAAAGGCACCTTCGACTTACCAAAAGAGAATTCCTACGAGTTTAGGTATATCATTGACGGTGAGTACGTGAACGAGGCCGAAGCAGATCGTTATCAGTGGAACGACTTTGCCGGAACAGAAAACGCTGTTCTAGAGATCTAAAAAAATTGAGCCGGAAATTATTTTCCGGCTTTTTTTTACTCGGTAATTTCCACCCCTTTCCAGAAGGCAACATGCCCCTTTATATGACTTGCCAGGTCACTGGGCTCAGGATAGTACCAGGCGGCATTCTCGTTCGCCCGGCCTTCCACCTCTACAGTGTAGTAAGAAGCCTGACCTTTCCACGGGCAGATAGTCTTTGTTGAACTCGGTTTAAAATATTCCTTCTTAATACTTTCCGGCGGGAAGTAATGATTATTCTCTACAATTACCGTTTGATCGCTTTCTGCGATGACCTGATCATTCCAAATAGCCTTCATCTCCTCGTTCTGAATAAATAGTCCTTAAAATATTTCTCACTGTCGCTGAACACGTGCTCGATCTGCAGTCCTGCTTTGCCAGCCAGCCATGTTACAACTTCGTCGTCGTATTTCTGCGAGATTTCTGTGTGGATGGTCTCCCAGGCCTTGAAATGTACTTTCAGATCCAGGGTGTTTAAATTCACGGTTTGTTCCTGTTTTGAGACCAGATAGCTTTTGGCTGTACCACTTTCAGGGTCGTATACTTCCCAGTGCAGGAACGTGTCTGTATTAAAATCTCCATCCAGTTCCTGGTTGATCCTCCTTAACAGGTTCTTATTGAATTCAGCCGTGATGCCCTGGGCATCATTATATGCATTTAAAATGGTCTGGGGGTTTTTTTTCTGGTCGAAACCAATAAATAACAGATCATTCTCATTCATCAGCTCCCTGATTTGACTCAGAAAGTCTACGGCATTTTCATGAAGCAGATTGCCAATGTTGGATCCGAGGAACAATAAAACCTTCCTCCGGTCATTATATTGACCAAGTTGTTCCAGTACCTCAAAATAAGTACCCTGCATACTTTGTACCTGAACTCCGGGTAATTCTTCACAGATTGAATTCTCCAGTAAATCAAGGGCATTCTGACTTATATCAATCGGTATATAGGTGAAATCAAGTCCTTTTTCAGACATATGTCTCAACAGGATCTTTGTTTTCTTTCCGTCTCCGGCACCCAGTTCAATGAGGTCTATGCCGGAGGTCTCTTCAAAAAACAACCTGGTGATTTCTTCCCTGGAAGAATTGAGAATTTCGTATTCCTTTCTGGTAAGATAATATTCCGGCATGTTCATGATGTCCTGGAATAGTTTATCACCTTTTTCATCATAAAAATATCTGGAGGACAAAAATTTTGGAAAGGAAGTCAAACCGGTACGCACGTCCCGGGCAAAGGTCGATTCAATACTGATGGTTTTTTCTTGCATGAGGATTAAGTCGGTATTAGTGCGCTAACCTTAACCCGGTAAATTGCCAGCGCAGATGAGGGTGAAAAAAATTCCGGTAAGTGGGTCTTGTGTGATCCTTGGAAGTGGCTACGGATCCACCCCTGAGGACTTTCTGGTTAACCATAAATTTGCCGTTGTACTCGCCCAGGGCTCCGTCTGCCTTCTTATAGAAAGGGTAGGGAAGATAGGCGCTTTCCGTCCATTCCCAGCGCTGGCCCCAATTAAAATGTGCCTGAGCTGCTTCCCATTCAAATTCGCTTGGTAGTCTGGCATTTTTCCATTGAGCGTAGGCAAAGGCTTCAAAATAGCTTATATGAGTTACTGCTGCATCGCGCACCAGCTTTTGCAATCCTCCGAGCTGATACACCTGCCATTCGCCATCTATCTGGTGCCAGTACATAGGTGCACGGACCTGGTTCATACACACCCAATCCCATCCTTCTGCATGCCAGAGATCAAAGCGATCATAGCCGCCGTCTTCAATAAAATCAAGATATTCAGAATTGCTGACCAAACGGTTGCAGATTTCAAATTCCTCCAGGAATACCCGGTGCCTGCCCAACTCATTATCATAACAGAACCCTGAACCACTATATCCGATCTCATAGATGCCCTCCTCCACACTTATCCATTCTTCAGCACGGTTTGGAGTAGAGTTTTCCGGGAAATCTTCGGAATACGCCGGCAGCAATGGATTATTTCCAAGGATGTATTTGATATCTGTAAGCAGTAGTTCCTGGTGCTGCTTCTCGTGATGGATCCCGATCTCAAGCAGTTCCAAGAGTTCCCGGTTACCTGATTTCTCAAAAAGTTCTTTGATCGCTTCGGTGACATAGCGACGATATTGGTAAACCTGCTCTACCGAAGGCCTGGACAAATTACCCCGTTGTGCGCGTACTACCCGTTTACCCACAGATTCATAATAACTGTTGAAAACAAAGGCAAAATCTTCATCAAACAGACGGTAGTTCTCCGAATGTGGCTTCAGGATAAATTCTTCAAAAAACCAGGTGGTATGGCCCAGGTGCCATTTTGGAGGGGAAACATCCTCAATGGGCTGAACTACATAATCTTCAATTTCCAGAGGTTTGCAGAGTTCCTCGGTGTACTTTCGTGTTTCAAGGAAGAAATCCAACAATGTGTCTGTGGTGATCATAGCAAGAATTTAGCTTTAAAGATAGCTAAATCCAGCATTTGAACTTTAAGCTAATATTAAACTGCTACAGCTCCTTTAATATGCGGATAAGGATCGTAGTCCAGTAATGTGAAGTCTTCAAAGTTAAAATCAAAGATATCCCTGACCTCAGGATTCAGCACCATCCTGGGCAATGGCCTGGGCTCCCTGCTTAGTTGCAATTCTATTTGCTCCATGTGATTATTGTAGATATGAGCATCACCGAAGGTGTGAATAAACTCACCGGGCTCCAGATCACATACCTGGGCTACCATTAGGGTAAATAGGGCATAGGATGCGATGTTGAACGGTACACCCAGAAAAATATCTGCGCTGCGCTGATAGAGCTGGCAGGATAGCTTTCCATCGGCTACATAAAACTGGAAAAAAGCATGGCAGGGGGGTAAGGCTGCTTTCCCTTCGGCCACGTTTTCAGAAAAGCTTTTGGAGGTATCGGGTAGAACGCTGGGGTTCCATGCCGAAACGATGATGCGCCTGCTGTCTGGATTGGTTTTGATCTGATGGATGGCATTTTTGATCTGATCCGTTCCGTCCCCATTCCAGTTTCTCCACTGGTAACCGTAAACGGGACCAAGATCACCCTGTTCATCCGCCCATTCATTCCAAATCCTTACCCCGTTTTCCTGAAGGTAGCGAACATTGGTATCCCCTCTTAGGAACCAGAGCAATTCGTAAATCACTGATTTAAGATGTATTTTCTTAGTGGTCACCAGGGGAAAACCCTGTTGCAGGTCAAATCGCATCTGGTAGCCGAAAATGCTCAGTGTTCCCGTACCTGTTCTATCTTCTTTGGGGCTGCCGTTGGACAGCACTTCCTTTAATAAGTCGTGATATTGTTTCATAGGCTTTCTCAGGCGAAAATAGCGAAAGTTGAAATTAGATGCTTTCGGGATTTTTTAAAACTTATTAACTGCCCTAGGAAGATCTTCCGCGCTATTAGCCCAAGATCATACCCGCCATGGTAGCAGAGAGAAGCGAAGCAAGAGTACCGCCCAGTACGGCCCGCATGCCAAATTCAGAAAGAGTCTTACGCTGACCCGGGGCCAGAGAACCTATGCCTCCAATTTGAATCCCGATAGAGGCAAAATTGGCGAATCCGCACAACATATAGGTGGCCATAATAACGGATTTGCTGTAGCCAAAGTGAATAGGACTGGCGATGTCCTTTAACTGGGCCAATTGTATATAGCCGATAAATTCGCTGGCTGCGAGCTTAATCCCCAATAACTGCCCCATCATCATAATATCCGCCGTATTAACGCCTATCAGCCACATGAGCGGAGCAAATACCACTCCAAGAACGGCTTCAAGGGAAAGCTTATCGTATGAAGAGTTCTCAGCGATCCAGCTATTCAGCGTGCTCACATCACCCACCCAACCCAGAATACCATTGATCATGGCAATAAAAGCCACAAATACCAACAGCATGGCCCCTACATTCACGGCAAGCCTGAGGCCTTCGGTTGTGCCGTTGGCAATGGCATCCAGCAGGTTAGACCCGATTTTTTCCGTTGAGATCTTAATTTCCTTGTTTACTGCTTCCGTTTGCGGGTAGAGTATTTTAGACATGACAATGGCCCCCGGTGCGGCCATGACCGAAGCGGCAATCAGATGGCGTGCAAATTCTAACCTGAGCACCTCGTCATTGCCCCCTAGGAAGCCTATGTAGGCGGCCAGGACGCCTCCGGCTACGGTGGCCATCCCCCCGATCATCACCAGCAAAATCTCGGAACGGTTCATCTTTTCTAAATACGCCTTTATGAGCAGGGGCGCTTCCGTTTGGCCGAGGAAAATATTGCCTGAGACACTCAGGCTTTCCGCTCCTGAAATACCCAGGAATTTTGTCAATAGCCAGGCCAGGATTTTTACCAACTTCTGGATAATGCCCAGGTAATATAAAACTGAGGTCAGTGCAGAAAAGAAGATGATGGTAGGAAGGATCTGGAAGGCAAAGATGTAGCCGATGTTGGGATTGTCCAGATTGAGCAGTCCGCCAAAGAGAAATTGGCTGCCGGCGAGTGTAAAATTCAGTATTTCATTGAAAAAACTTCCCAGAACATTAAAAAACCACTGAATGGCCGGAACTTTCAAGATGCCTATGGCCAGAAGCAATTGCAGGCCCAATCCGATGCCGGCTGTACGCCAGTTGACCGCTCTCCTGTTAGCACTGAAAAGAAAGGCGATCAGTACAAGAGAAAACAGGCCCAATACGCCGCGGGCTAATGTATGCAGTGAGAATCCCTCATTAGGTACCATCCCGGACTGGCTGTCGCTACCCATGTCATTGAGGGTGATGGTATCTGCCGTATTCACGATGGTGTCTGCAGGAGATTGGGCGTGGACTGCCAGGCTGATTACCACAAAAAGCGCAAAAAGAGTCCAGCCCCGTATTTTCATATAATGTTGAGAGTGTTAGCGCTTCCGCTTGGAGATTTCGTCCCTGATTTTTGCCGCTTTCTCGTAGTCTTCATTATTCACGGCCTTGTCCAATTCCTGGTGCAATTCATCCAGACTTAATTCTTTATATGGTGCTGAAGAGCCCGGATCGATCTCGACGGTCTCTCCTTCTTGCAAGATCTCGTCAACGACGATGCTGTCGTCTCCTTCTTCTTTTTCCTTTTCCTTGGAGGAGAATTTCAGGAATATTCCCGCCTTGTCCAGGATGGTCTTATAAGTAAAGATAGGAGCGTTAAATCTCAAAGCCAGGGCAATGGCATCGCTGGTACGGGCGTCAATGATCTCTTCGATCTTATCCCTTTCACATATGATGCTGGAATAGAATACCCCGTCTACAAGTTTGTGGATGATGACCTGTTTGACCACAATATTAAATCGGTCTGCAAAATTCTTAAAAAGGTCGTGGGTAAGGGGTCTGGGAGGTTTGATTTCCTTTTCGAGCGCAATGGCAATGGATTGGGCTTCAAATGCACCGATCACGATGGGGAGCTTTCGGTCACCTTCCACCTCGTTCAGAATCAACGCATAAGCCCCGTTCTGAGTCTGACTATAAGAAATACCCTTTATTTTTAACCTCACCAAGCTCATACCGCGGAGATAAGAATCCGGCAGGCCAAACATTGGAATTAATCTGCCGTTAGAAGGCACAAATTAACAAAAATTAAGCGTTTTGGGCCTTAAATTCCTTTAATTTTTCGGTGAGTTGAGGTACTACTTCGAAGGCATCTCCAACGATTCCATAGTCTGCGGCTTTGAAAAAAGGAGCCTCCGGATCGGTGTTGATCACCACCTTTACTTTAGAGGCGTTAACCCCTGCCAAATGCTGGATAGCCCCTGATATACCAATGGCAATGTACAAATTGGCAGCCACGGGTTTACCGGTTTGACCAACGTGTTCGCTGTGAGGGCGCCAACCCATATCGGAGACCGGCTTGGAGCAGGCCGTAGCAGCTCCCAAGACGTCGGCGAGGTTTTCGACCAAATGCCAGTTTTCGGGGCCCTTTAGTCCCCTTCCGCCCGAAACTACGATATCGGCGTCTGCAATGGTCACTTTTCCGCTTACGCGGTCTATATTCTCTGATTTAGTATTAAAATCATCGGCGTTAACGGCTGGATTGAATTCTTCCACACTTCCGGAGACCTTATTTTCCACCAGTCCGAACGAATTATTGGATACACCAACTATTTTGACAGCTGCATTTACCTGTGTGTGCGCAAATCCCTTGTTACTAAAGGTCATTCTCTTTACAACAAAGGGCTCTGTGCTCAGAGGAGGAGCCACCACATTGGGAACATAACCCGCCTTTAATCTTGCTGCCAGAATCCCGGCCATATATTTGGCGTCTGTGGTAGAGCTCAAGACCAGGATACTTGAATTTTCCTTCTCAGCTGCTTCGGCCACCACCTGGGCATAGACCTTGGCATTAAAATCCTTGAGGCTGTCGTCCTTCACGTGCAATACCTTGCTCACACCATAATTGAAGAGTTCCTCGCACTGATCGGCATTAAATGCAATGGCCGTTACCTCCGTACCTACAGTCTGGGCCAATTGGTGGGCATAAGACGATGTCTCGAAGGCATTTTTTTTGAATTTTCCGTTAAGCGTTTCAGCGTAAACAAATACAGACATATTCAGGAATATTTTTATTATTAATCAATCTTAAATCACTTTGGCATCCTTGTGAAGCAACTCCACCAATTCCCCTACATTACTCGCGTCTACCAGCTTAACCTCGCCTTTAGGAGCAGGTTTCTCAAATTTAATATCCTGGGTAGAAGGGGCCACATCTACGGCTTCAACGACGCTTAACTTCTTCTGTCTGGCCATCATGATACCCCGCATATTAGGGATACGCAGGTCACTTTCTTCCACCAGACCCTTTTGTCCGCCCACAATGAGCGGTAAACTGGTAGAAATCGTTTCCTTTCCCCCGTCAATTTCCCTGGTAGCCGTCACGGAATTACCGTCTATTTCCAACCCGATGCAGGTATTCACAAAACTCATCCCCAGCATTTCAGCCATCATTCCCGGTACCATGCCCCCGTTGTAATCAATAGATTCACGGCCGGCTATGATCAAATCATAGGCTCCGTTTTTCACCACTTCGGCAAGCTGGCAAGCCACAAAATAGCCGTCGGTCGGATGCGCATCTACCCTGATAGCCTCATCGGCACCTATAGCCAGGGCTTTCCTCATGGTAGGTTCCACGGCTGCGCTGCCTACGGTAGCCACATGAATGCTGGCTCCCTGCTTTTCCTTGAACCACATGGCCCTGGTTAGTCCAAACTCATCATTAGGATTTATAACAAACTGCACACCTTGGGTGTCAAATTGGGTATCCCCATCTGTAAAATTGATCTTGGAGGTAGTGTCAGGCACATTGCTGATGCATACTAGAATCTTCATGTTTTAAGCGTTTATAGCAATTGGATTGAAGGCTGCTAAGATACTAATTATTTTCAAAATTACTATGCACGCATAATAAATTTATAAAATTAATTTTAAGCCTTTCCGTCCTGTATTTGGTGATTATTTTTCTATTTTTGAAGGCATTTTTGCCTAAAGTCTAACCCTATATCTTTACAGGAAATATGAAGACAATCCAGTTCAGAGAAGCTATCGCCGAAGCCATGAGTGAAGAAATGAGACGTGATGAGTCTGTTTATCTCATGGGTGAGGAGGTTGCTGAATACAACGGTGCCTACAAGGCTTCTAAAGGGATGTTGGACGAGTTCGGACCTGAAAGAGTATTGGACACCCCGATTTCAGAGCTGGGTTTTGCAGGTGTGGGGGTAGGTTCTGCTATGAACGGTAACCGGCCGATCATAGAGTTTATGACCTTTAATTTCTCCCTGGTTGGCATTGATCAGATAGTAAACAACGCAGCCAAGATGAGGCAGATGTCTGGTGGCCAGTTCAATATTCCCATAGTTTTCAGGGGCCCAACAGCCTCTGCCGGACAGCTGGGCGCAACACACAGCCAGGCCTTTGAAAGCTGGTATGCCAATTGCCCGGGTTTAAAGGTAGTTGTACCATCTAACCCGGCCGATGCCAAGGGCTTGCTTAAATCCTCTATCCGTGATGACGATCCGGTTATCTTTATGGAATCTGAGCAGATGTATGGCGATAAGGGTGAGGTGCCGGAAGGGGAATATACCATTCCTCTGGGCGTAGCCGATATAAAAAGGGAAGGCAGTGATGTTACCATAGTCTCCTTTGGTAAGATCATCAAAGAGGCCTATAAAGCCGCCGATGAATTAGAAAAGGAAGGGATCAGTTGCGAGATCATCGATCTGCGCACTGTACGCCCTATGGACCAGGATGCCATATTGAAATCAGTGAAAAAAACAAATCGTCTGGTGGTGCTTGAAGAGGCCTGGCCTTTTGGGAACGTAGCCACAGAAATCACCTATCTGGTACAATCCAAGGCCTTTGACTATCTGGATGCACCTGTGGTTAAGTTGAATACAGCCGATACACCGGCTCCCTATTCCCCGGTTCTACTGGAAGAATGGCTTCCAAACCACAATGATGTGATCAAAGCGGTTAAGAAAGTTATGTATAAAGAGAGTTAAAAGATCTGTAAGCTATCTTTGAACTTTCGACTGAGCTTCCAAGCTGAAAACAAAGGCCATTCGAACAACAACTACCCAAAACTTTTAAGATTTCCCGGAACGGATCCCTGGCAGGACCAGATCC
>JBPEXP010000472.1:0-7723 GCA_052031475.1 Flavobacteriaceae bacterium
TAATGCAAGCATCAAATTAAATATTCAAGACCCGGAAGGGGAAACCAATCTGGAAATCCCCATGTTGCTTAAAGGAAATTACTACGAAGCCGACTTGAGCTCACTGGGTCCGGGCACTTACGATTTTACGGCAATGGTAGTAGATGAGAACGAATCGCGCTCCGGCAGGTTCACCATCCTGGACTTTGATGTGGAAAAGCAATTTTTAAGCTCAGAATTCAATAAGCTGGATCGCCTGGCCGTTCAAAGTGGAGGAAAGACGTATCTACCTGCCCAAAGTGGCGAATTAGTAGCCGATTTGCTGGCAGAAGAGCGCTTCCGCCCAACACAGAAAAGCCAGCAAAATATCGTATCTTTGATCGATTTTAAAATACTCTTAGCCATTGTCATTGCTGCTTTTACAGCAGAATGGTTTATAAGAAAATACAACGGATTAATTTAAAGAATACAAAATGGACAGACTTCCCAAAATAGCACTACCTGTGGTATTTGCAATTATATTAGTTATTATCCTAATATCTAAATCTGCCATCACCATAGGATCCGGTGAGGCCGGAGTTCTCTACAGGACATTCGGAGGTGGAGTGGTAACGGATAAACCACCCCTTGATGAGGGATTTCACATTGTGGCACCCTGGAACCGGGTATATATCTACGAGGTAAGACAACAAGAGGTCTTTGAGCAAATGAAGGTGCTTTCCTCCAATGGATTGGAAATTCAAATTGACGCTTCAGCATGGTTTCAGCCCAAGTATGACGACCTGGGAAAACTACATCAGGAGAAGAGCGAACAGTATATCAACCGGATACTATTGCCAGCGATCAGATCTGCTGCCCGAAGCGTGGTTGGTCGCTACACGCCTGAGCAGCTGTATTCGAGCAAAAGAGATGCCATCCAGGACGAAATTTTTCAGGAGACCAGGGAAATTGTTGATGCTCAATACATACAACTTAATGAAGTATTGGTACGGGATGTAACACTGCCACCGACGATTAAAGATGCTATTGAAAGAAAACTCAAGCAGGAGCAGGAATCATTAGAGTATGAGTTTAGGCTGGTTACTGCCGAAAAGGAGGCAGAGAGACAGCGCATTGAAGCTCAGGGTAAAGCAGATGCCAACCGTATTCTGAGCGCCTCATTGACCGATAAAATTCTTCAGGATAAAGGTATCGAAGCTACCTTGAAGCTATCCGAATCGCCTAACTCCAAGATCGTTGTCGTGGGTTCAGGTGATAATGGCCTGCCTTTAATCCTGGGAAATAATTAGGCGGATTTTTTTGATAAATGAAAATTAGTTCTAATTTTACCGCTTCATGAGAAACAACAGTACACATCATCACAGTTCTTTCCCCGCTCAGGCGAGGTAGCTGTGTATGTACGTACTTAAGACATAGACCTAACCCGTTTGAGCAATCAAGCGGGTTTTTTGTTTCAGAGTGTCAAAGAATTTATAGTTATGAAAACGAATATTAAAATTGCTATTCAGAAAGCAGGCCGTCTGCACGAGGATTCCTTAAAAATCCTCCAAGATTGTGGTATTTCCATTAATAATGGCAAGGATCAGTTAAAAGCTGCTGCCCGAAACTTTCCCCTGGAAATATTCTATCTGCGCAACAGCGACATACCTCAATATCTTCGTGACGGGGTAGTGGACGCAGCAATTATCGGCCAGAATATATTGGTTGAAAAGGGTCAGGATATCATGATAGGAGAACCTTTGGGATTCTCTAAATGCAGGGTATCACTGGCCATCCCTAAATCCGCTCAATACAACAATATCAGGGATCTTCAGGGTAAACGTATTGCAACTTCCTACCCAAACACCGTTAGCGCTTATTTGGAATCTAAAGGAGTTCAGGCAGATTTGCATATTATCAACGGCTCGGTGGAGATTGCCCCTAACATTGGCCTGGCTGATGCCGTATGTGACATTGTTTCTAGTGGGAGCACATTGTTTAAGAACAACTTAAAAGAGGTGGAAGTACTACTCAAAAGCGAAGCAGTATTGGCAATATCTCCAAAAATTGGGAAGGAAGAGCGTGAAATATTAGACAATCTTACCTTTCGGATCAAGTCTGTCCTTTCTGCCAGACAGTTCCGTTACGTGCTTTTAAATGCTCCGAATGACCGGTTGGAGAAGATCATTGCGATCCTGCCCGGTATGAGAAGCCCTACTGTATTGCCACTGGCTGAAGAAGGCTGGAGTTCGGTACATACGGTAATTAATAAGGATACATTCTGGGAAGTGATCCACGAGTTAAAACTTGCAGGAGCCGAGGGGATACTGGTATGCCCGATTGAAAAGATGGTAGTATGAAAAAGATTTTAAACCCGCCGCGCCAGGATTGGACTGCCTTATGTAGCAGACCGTCCATGGATACTGCAGCTTTGGAAAATACAGTGCTTGAGGTTTTCAACAAAGTTCAAAACCAGGGTGATGAGGCCCTGAAGCGCTATACCGAAAAATTTGACGGGGTGCAACTAGACCAAATTGAAATGGATCCTGCCTTAATGGAAGCGGCGGCGGACCAGTTGTCCGACGCTTTAAAAGCTGCGATTCAACAGGCCTATTCCAATATATTTCGCTTTCACGAAGCTCAGCGAAGCCCAAGATTGGAGGTGGAGACCACTGAAGGAGTGCAATGCTGGCAGGAAAAGAGGCCTATTGAAAAGGTAGGCCTGTACATTCCGGGTGGTACGGCTCCCTTGTTTTCCACCGTCCTCATGTTGGCGATCCCAGCCCAGATCGCTGGATGCCGTGAGATCGTTCTGTGTACACCGCCGAATAAGGAAGGTGATATTCACCCGGCCATACTCTATACTGCCGCCCTGTGCGGGGTACAAAGGATCTTCAGACTTGGAGGTATTCAGGCCATTGCGGCCATGACCTTTGGCACGGAATCCGTTCCAGGGGTATATAAGATTTTTGGACCGGGCAATCAGTTTGTCACCGTGGCTAAACAACTGGCCACCCGGTTTGACATAGCCATCGATATGCCCGCCGGACCCAGTGAGTTGTTGGTCATGGCAGATTCCGTTGCGGATCCCAAATTTTTGGCCGCCGATCTGTTGAGCCAGGCTGAACACGGGCCAGACAGCCAGGTGGTGCTGGTAAGCACAGAAGAATCGCTCCTGAATGATGTTGAAATTGAATTACAGGATCAGTTGCGAGAACTGCCCAGGCGGTCTATTGCAGAGGCAGCCATAGACAATAGCCTGCTGATCTATTTCAAAGAAGATAAGGATGCACGGGATTTTATTAATGAATACGGTCCGGAGCACTATATCCTTTGCCACAGAAATGAAGATTTTTATCTCAATGGTCTAAGCAACGCCGGCTCGGTATTCATTGGCAACTACACTCCGGAAAGCGCCGGGGATTATGCTTCGGGGACAAATCACACCCTGCCAACAAAAGGCTATACCAAGCAATACAGCGGTGTGAACCTGGATAGTTTTACTAAATCCATAACCTTCCAGAAAATAAGCAAAGACGGTTTGAGAAATATCGGGAAAAGCATAGAGACCATGGCTAGTGCCGAGGGACTAGAGGCGCACAGGAAGGCGGTGAGCATTCGACTAAAAAGTATAGAACGGGAAGCATGAGCAATCTGGATTTTAATATTGATAATCTGGTCAGGGATAATGTAAAAAATCTCAAACCGTATTCTTCAGCCAGAGACGAGTATATCTCGGATGGCAGCAGGAAAATTTTTATGGATGCCAATGAGAGTCCATTTGACAATGGCCTGAATCGCTATCCGGACCCTCAACAAAGACTGCTGAAAAAGAAGATCGCTGACCGGTTTGATATGGCTACTTCCCAAATCCTGCTGGGCAATGGGAGTGATGAAGTACTGGATCTTATTTTCAGGGGATTTTGTGAACCCGGCTCGGATAACATCATTACCATGCCGCCAACTTATGGCATGTACAAAGTGCTGGCCGGTGTAAACGACATCGAAAATCGCGAAGTCTGCCTGACCACTGAATTTGAATTGGATGTGAAGGCCATATTTAGTCAGGTGGATGAGAACACGAAACTGATTATGTTGTGTTCCCCGAATAATCCAACGGGCAATAGATTTTCTGACGATGATCTAAAAAGCCTGTTGACCCAATTTCGGGGACTGTTGGTCCTGGATGAGGCCTACATAGATTTTAGCGACAAGGCGAGCTGGGTGAGCCAAATAAAAGAATATCCAAATCTCATTGTAACACAGACCCTTTCGAAGGCCTATGGCATGGCCGGCATCAGACTGGGCATCTGCTATGCCTCAGAATCCATCATAGAGATACTCAACCGGATCAAGCCGCCTTACAATGTAAATCAACTAAGTCAACAATCCGCAATGAAACGGCTGGAGAGTGCGGATGTTATCGCGGACCAGGTATCAGAGATCCTGAGGGAAAGAGAGAAATTGATAGTACAATTGGGTGAGATCCCTTTTATAGAGAAAATATACCCGAGCGATGCTAATTTTGTGCTGGTACGTGTAGATGATGCAGACCGTAGGTATAGCCAGATACTCAATCGTGGCGTAGTGGTGCGCAATCGCTCCAATCTGCCGCTTTGTGAAAATACACTTCGCTTTACAGTAGGAACCGCGGAAGAGAACAGGCAATTGATCCAAATATTAAAATCCATTTGATGAAGAAAGCCGATAATAAACAGAAAATTTTGTTCGTAGATCGAGACGGCACCTTGATCCTTGAACCGGAGGACGAACAGATAGACAGCTTTTCAAAACTGGAATTTTATCCAGGCGTTTTCACCTATTTATCCAAAATTCTACGTGAGACGTCTTATAAGCTGGTCATGGTTACCAACCAGGACGGACTTGGCACGGATGCCTACCCGGAAGCGAGTTTTTGGCCGATCCAGGATTTTATAATATCCAGTTTTAAGAACGAAGATATTGCGTTTGATGAAATATTGATAGACCGCACCTTTCCCTCAGACAACGCACCAACCAGAAAGCCCAAGACGGGACTCTTAAAGAAGTACATGGGAGGAGATTACGACCTGGCAAACTCATACGTGATCGGAGACCGGATGACAGATATGGAATTGGCGCTAAACCTCGGTTGTAAAGGTATTTTGATCAATGGGGATAAAAATCTGGGATCTGCAGAAACCAGTAAATCTGAAAATGAATTACAGAAGATAACCGCCTTGCAAACTTCGAGTTGGCAGCACATCTATGAATTCCTGCGATTACCTGCAAGAACAGCGGAAGTGGTTAGAAAAACCGCAGAAACGGAGATCACTATTCGATTGAATGTAGATGGAAGCGGTAAAAGCGATATAAATACCGGGATATCGTTCTTTGACCATATGCTGGAGCAACTGGCGCGTCATGGTCAGCTAGATTTGGAAATCCAGGCTGAGGGGGACCTGGAAGTTGATGAACATCACACGATTGAGGATACTGCCATTGCATTGGGTATGGCATTTAACCAGGCGCTTGCGGACAAACTTGGAATGGAACGCTATGGATATTGCCTGCCGATGGACGATTCACTGGCGCAGGTGGCTATCGACTTTGGGGGCCGGAACTGGCTGGTATGGGAAGCTGAATTTAAAAGGGAAATGATTGGCAAGATGCCAACTGAGATGTTTTCACATTTCTTCAAATCCTTTACGGATGGGGCCAAAGCCAATCTGCACATCCGTGTAGAAGGTCAGAATGAGCATCATAAGATTGAAGCCGTATTTAAGTGCCTGGCAAAGGCTATTAAAATGGCTGTGAAAAGGGATCCGGAGAAAATGGTATTGCCAAGTACCAAAGGGGTCTTATGACGATTTTAAAATTGAAGAGCTAGTGAAGATTGCGATCATTAATTACGGGGCTGGAAATATTCAGAGCATTCGCTTTGCCTTTGAACGTCTTGGTGTACACCCGGTACTCAGCGATTCGGCAGAAGAGATTCAGCAGGCGGATCTCGTTATTTTCCCCGGAGTGGGAGAAGCCAGCAGTGCTATGGCCAAACTAAGGGCCACTTCTCTGGACCTGATTATACCGCAGCTTAAACAACCGGTACTGGGTATTTGCCTGGGCATGCAGCTTATGTGCAAGTTTTCAGAAGAGGGCAACACTAAAGGGTTGGGAATATTTGATGTAGACGTACTTAAATTCAACCAGGGGGTTAAAGTACCACAAATTGGATGGAATACCATTGACGATCTAAAGTCTGATCTCTTTAAGGGAATTAGCAATCGGGAACATATTTATTTGGTGCACAGCTATTACGCACCAATCTGCCAGGACACCATTGCCGTCACTGATTATGGGCTTAACTACAGCTCGGCGCTTAAAAAAGACAACTTTTACGGGGTGCAATTTCATCCGGAAAAGAGCAGCAAGGTAGGTGCACAGATCCTGGAGAATTTCTTAAATCTTTAAGCCTTATGGATAAAAGTTTTCGAATTAGCACAAACCCTGAGGATATGCAGATCAACTTTATCCACAGCTATTTGTCTGGAGAGTCTTACTGGGCCAAAGGCAGGAGCAGGAAGGATGTTGAAATATCAATGGCTAACTCCTTGTGTTTTGGATTATTTGAAGGATCACGGCAAGTGGGATTCGGACGAGTAGCTACAGACTATGTGGTTTTTGCCTGGCTGATGGACCTGTTTATAGATCCGGTATATCGTGGCCGGGGCCTGGGCAAATACCTGGTGGAAGCCATCCTGGAGCACGACGATCTGAAAGGAGTTCATGGAATTGGGTTGCGAACAGAAGACGCTCAGGAACTTTACAGCAAATATGGGTTTGGAGCAATTCCCGAGCCAGGTAGCTGGATGTTTAAAAAGAATAGACCATGAGGATCATTCCCGCCATCGATATTATTGACGGAAAGTGTGTAAGACTTGCTAAAGGCGACTACAGCACCAAGAAAGTGTATAATGAGCATCCGCTGGAAGTTGCCAAGCAGTTTGAGAACCACGGCATATCATTTGTGCACCTCGTAGATCTTGACGGGGCAAAGGCACGAAAGATCGTTAATTACAAGGTTTTGGAAGAGATTGCATCCAAAACTTCATTAAAAATAGATTTCGGAGGAGGTCTGCAAACCGATGAAGACCTGAAAATTGCCTTTAACAGCGGCGCACAACAAGTAACCGGTGGGAGTGTTGCCGTACGCAATAAAGAACTTTTCATCCAATGGCTGAATATATTCGGACCGGACAAGATCATATTAGGTGCAGACGCCAGGGATGAGAAAGTTGCCATATCTGGCTGGGAAGAAGAGAGTGACAGGCTGTTGGTACCCTTCATCAAAGGATATCAAAAGAAAGGCATACAATACGTCATCTGTACGGATATCAGCAAAGACGGTATGCTGCAGGGTCCCTCATTTGATCTTTACAGCAAGATTATCAACGAAACTTCAATCAGTAAAACCTCAGTCACCATGAGTGGTGTACAGGATGTAAAATTACCCGGAATTAAACTGATAGCCAGTGGTGGCGTATCTTCCATGGACGACCTGCCAAAACTTCAAAACATCGGTTGCGAAGGCGTCATTCTGGGTAAAGCACTGTATGAGAATAAGATTGATCTGAGGGAATTGGAAGACTTTATATTATTGAAATGAAACAGGAAAGCTGGGAATCGGAATTTAAAAACAATGCCAGTTACAGATTGGATGAAAGCTTACGTATGATCAAAAAGAGTCTGAATAACCTGGATGAAGCTGATATATGGAAAAGGCCCA
>JBPEXP010000473.1:0-3597 GCA_052031475.1 Flavobacteriaceae bacterium
TTTTCGGTATTCCTCAAATCCGGGCAACACTCGAAAAAGTATTGAAGCGCTATGGCATGATTTTCAAACCTTACTATGCCCCATTCAAAATAGACCCGGAAAAGAAAATCGCTTATTACAAATACACGGCTCCCGATGATAAAAGAGTTGAGGTCGCTACCGATAATCCGATAGGTGAAATTGAACAGGCAGAAAAGGTGAGAGCCATCCCTTTTGACATGCTTCATCTGGCCCCTCCACAGGCTGCTCCTAAATTTGTAGCAGATTCAATTCTGGCTAATGATAAGGGTTGGCTGGACGTGGATATTCATTCGCTTCAACATAAGAAATTCAGCAATATTTTTGGATTGGGGGATGTGGCTGCGCTACCAACAGGTAAAACAGGTGCTGCCATTCGCAAACAAGTTCCGGTTATTGTAGACAATATAACCAAGTTGATGGCAAATAAATCTGCTGACAATAAATCTTACAATGGATATTCTTCCTGCCCCTTAGTGACTGCCTATGGTAAAATGGTATTGGCCGAATTTGATTACGATAATAACTTCACTCCCGATCCCAAGTTAAAGCAGATGCTGGTATTTAACAGCGCAAAAGAACACTGGAGGCTATGGCTGTTAAAAAAATACGGGCTGCCTTATCTCTACTGGAATAAGATGATGAAAGGCAAGAAGGTATAGCAGAAAGCGGTGGCAGTATTAGTAATAATTTGAAATCCCCCAACTGCTGCCGCTTGATTTTTCTTGGCACAAGTTGGATCATCTCTTCAAAGTAAAATGTCCGTTGAATTCCCTGCCGTCTTCAAGACGAACCCTAAACCAATAGTCTGAAGAAGGGAGTACCCTGCCCTGATACAATCCATCCCAGCCTGCTGAGGTTGCATCGATCCGCGCCATCAGTACCCCGTATCGATCATAAATATGGATCAGGGATTCAGCCTGAAGTTGATCACTCACTCCTTGCAGCTGCCAGTAGTCATTAATGCCGTCGTTATTAGGGGTAAAGAAGGGTGGATAGCCTATGACCGAAAATTCCATGGAGACCAGTTCACAGGAATTTTTATCCCTTACAAATACTTGGTGGATCCCGGGTTCAACCTCATAAAAGATATTGCTATCCTGATAGGGCCCCAAGTCATTGTTCAGGGCGTATTCAAAGCCTTCTTCCTGCTCCATCAAAACGGTTGCTGTAGACCTGAGAGCAATAATACCTTTTACCTCTACATCGGTGATCACAGGGGGTAAAATAGTGGAGATCTCAATGGATCTGGATTTGGAACAGGAGGTTCCATCGGTAGTAGTTGCCGTTACCGTATAAACACCCTCACGCTCGGCCATGAAATCAATGCCTGTGCCCACCGTGTTGCCATCCTCGTCTGTCCATACATAATCATAATCCGAAAGAGCATTTTTAGCCTGGATACGATAGGGATACTGTTTCTGGCAAATGACCTCGTTCTCAGCCAGCTCAAATCTGGGGACTTCATTGACTACCAGAGTTAAATGCTGGCCCAGCCCTATGCAGGTGTTACTTTCTTTGCCTTCTACCCGCACCCATAGTTTTTGTTCAAACGGGCTTCCGATATTGACATATCTGGTAGGGTCAATTTCATTGATCTCGGCCAAGGCCTGCTGGTAGTCCCTGTAATAATTAACTACCAATCCCTCACTATCGGGAAAGAGGGACAGAATTTCCTGACTGGCCGCGCTAAAGTCGAAAGTGGCAAAGCCGTTGTCATCATCCCCACTGCCTTCGTTATCACATGCGCTGTAATAAAGCATAAAATCCGGAGGAAGATTATTGCTGGAAACCGATAGATCGATGTGGGTGGTGCTCACACATCCGAACGGACTAATAGCCCTTACGTAGACCCTGGAAGCCAGGGTATTGGAGAAGTTGTTCACCACATTTCTCGGGATTTCGTTGGTGAAGTTTTCAGCATCTTCCCGGGTGTAGAAAAAGCGATAGATCATCTCCGGGTCCGGGTTGATGCGTTCAGAAGGTTCATAAAGATTAAAAATCGCCTCACCATCGCCATCTTCATCGCACTGGGTGATGGTTACCGGCTTTACTTCTGGCAGGTTCTGTACCTGAACAATTTTGGTAAATGTCTCTGTTTCACCATTTTTGGTAATGGTTGCGGTTACCCGGTATCCTCCATCCTGGTTGTAGACATGTCCCACATTTTTATCGGTCGTATTCAGAATTGGACTACCATCACCGAAATCCCATGCAATATTGTCCGGTTCGGGGAGATAATTGGTTGACAACCTGGTTTCAAAGCCCTCGCAGGCCTCTTCAAACTCTATACGAACCTGGAAGAAAGATTGGACAAATCCGGGCAAGCCTCTTTGGCTGGGCTTGGTTAATGCTAATCCCTCATTGACATAATTCACTGCACGGCCAATTTTATTAGGTTCATTAATTACACCTAAATACCGCCTTCCTTCCTGTGCTTTGTAGATTTTGCCGTCAATGGCTAATTGCAGCGCCGTGGGCTCTTCGTTGTCATCAAAAATTTTACGCACCTTGTAATTATCCTCAAGATCTATCTGCCAAAGGCTGCTGCCAGTATTGTTATGTCCAGATGGTGGGACTTCACCATTTCTAAAGCTGCTCACCGAGGCGTACAATTTCCTGGAATTAGGAGAAAATTCTACCCCATAGGCAAAAACAAAATCGTTGGTCATTAACCTTGTTTCGCCCGAGACCCTGCCCGTGTCAACGTCAAAGTCAAACAGAAACAAACTACCCGGAGAATGACCGCTGGAATCTATACTGTTCTGTGCGTTGGCCATGGCTAATTTAGTACCGTCCGGAGAAAATTTAATTTGTCCTTTGGAATTTACACCGTAGGCACCGAGATGAATATAGGGACCTGTCCTCGATGTAACAGGATTTGCATTAACCCCTCGATCATCGATCTTAAAAGCGTAAAAGGTATCTTCAAAATGGGTAACCAGCCAGTAAATATTCTCATCGGGATGTTTGACAGCAGTTAATTTTTGAGAGCACTTAAGTAATTTCCGCACCCTTTCATTCTGGTCGTAAGTTATCAGGTGTATGATCTGATTAACCGCCTGTCCCGGCCTGTTTCCAATACTCACTCTAAAGAAGTGGAGGCCGTCGCCTTCTTCCAACACCTGGTTGGCCCTTCGTATATCGCTGGTAGTAAAAACAAAGAAATGACCTTCTATTCGTGGATTGGGAACGATTAGAGCAGACTGCGTACTATATGGGCTGCCCATTTTATTCTCGCCATTGGCCATGATCTCATGATCGGCCGTATAAACTGTAACACCATCCGTATAGAAGTACAATTGACCGGTGTCATCCGCAATTGAAGAACAGCCTTCAATAGTGTTCAGGATACCGCGATTGAGATTAACCGGACTCAGACTGTTAAAGTCAAGCCCCGAAAACTGACCAAAATGCCAAATAGCAGCCTCCCGGTCTTGGGCACTGCTGATCAGAGATGAAATTAGCACCAAAAAGGTCAGAGAACCTCTCATATTTACAGCGTTCAGAACCACTAAATATATGTAATTTATGGGCATTGGAGCGTTAAAGTCAACGAATGGCTGTTTAATCCGGACA
>JBPEXP010000474.1:0-7150 GCA_052031475.1 Flavobacteriaceae bacterium
CTGAGCTTTGGCTGTTTTATTCTTTCTTTCCAACCCTCATAGCCAGGGGTACGAAATCCGGGTGTCCCGTTACCCACAACGTTGCCGTCCGGGATCTTGTGATATTTTGTTTTGTTCCTGACATATACCAACTTGTCCGGCGCCGTAACCTCTTCGTTCCAATTACTGTGCTGTACAACGTGAATGCGATTAGAAAGATCCAATTCGGGAAGATCAGAATGAATAGACTGGATCAATGCGGCCGAAAAGTCAGACTGTCCGGCTTCTGCGATCCAGATATTCCCATTTTCCACAATGGTCCTGAGCGCGATAGCCTTAACCTTTTTAACTGCTGCATTAAAGTCCTCATGGGCATCCGTCCAATTATCTTCAAATGCAAGCTCGAACAGTTCATTGGGTGGCACATACAATCCCTCCTGAATACCATAGGTGCCTGCTACCGCATGATATTTAACGCTTTGATATTGAGGCGCAGACATCAGGGTAACAAAAGCAGCCACGGAATGCAGATCGTCTACATCCGTCTTACAGTCGAATTGAGCCAGCAGCAGGTCTTTCTCTATATCAAATCTGGATGCCTTAGGGGCGTTATCGGTTTTATATGGGTCCCTATTCGCCGCTGTGATGCGTTTTTCGAGTATCGAAAAGGGAAGGGGACCCTTTGCCAGTACATTGGAATGAAAGTCCTTCAGATTAAACTCTGGATCCGACTGAAGAATGCTTTTCCATTGTAGAAATTGATCGGCCCCGTATTTATAGCTGATCACCTGACATGGCCAGCGCCTTATCCTATTGATCTCCCTGATGGCTGTCTGATCCTGATCGGGGATATGCTTCTGCCAAAATGCCAATGCTTCCTCATCGGTCCATTTATGATAGTTGATACCCACGTCCAGAACAACCCGCACAGAGCGAATGAGATCCCATTCTAGCTGTCCCAGCGCATCGTAGGCTGTTGGATAAAGATCAATCTCATGACCCAATTCCTCTATATAGGCTGCCCAGCCCTCCCCATATCCAAAATTTCTATAAAGATCGTTGAGTGTTGGAAGATCAACCAGGTTTCTATGGCTTACCTCGTAATGATGTCCGGGTAATCCTTCGTGGAGGTAGAGAAATGCGATCTGCCTTTTGTTAAACGGCTGTCCCATCATGTTGAAGTAGAAGGTGCTATCCCGGTAATAGCCCGGTACCTGAGCTAATCTTTGGTCCGTTCCCTGCCGAACCTTTAGCGGAGGAATACGGTCTACAGCCGGGAAATACAAGGGAATTACAGACTTTACATAGGCAGCATATTGTTCTACGTGTATTTCAACCGAATCCGGATCTGAAATGAAGAAAGAACTGCTTTTCAGGTATTGCTGAAAATTTGTGCTGTCCATTCCGCTTTTTTGCTGTACTTCGCGAATGGCAGCTTTGGCTTCCTCAATTTCTTTAAGGCCAAATTGATAAATATTTTCTGGATCTGCGGACAGGTCCAACCAGCGTTTAAGATAATACTCATACCAGGCCTTCCCATTGGGCATAAAAGCGATTCCCTGGTCTGTGACCGTTTTCTGAGCTTCTTCATTCCATTTTTTCTCCACGGAAATGCGTTCCAGATTGAGCGCCTTAAAATAATTGAGTAACTGATAATCGAGCTTTTGTTTTTGAGACAGTGTTTTTTGATCAACTGCTTCTAATTGCTCATCCAGATCTTCAAATAAAGCAGCCTGAAGTAGCAATGAATCCGGTCCCTGGATATTCTTAAAATTATTCTGATATGACAATTGCCAGCCGGGAATCTTTAAAGATCGGTAGTCCTCAACAAAGTTTTCAACTAGTTGATCCCAGGATTCCGATTGTCCCTGACTCATCCAGGAACTAATCAACAATACGAATAATAGAATTCTTCTCATGCCATAGATGTTGTTCTTATATTTTGCTGTAATGGTTTCATTTACTACCAATAAATTTCTCAGTAGTACGGCAAAGCTGGCTATTGCCAGCGCGGCTCATTAAGGCAGGCCTGTCTGAACCGCTTGTATCCGCAAGGGGATTTCCGCCACATCCAATAATTTTCAATTTTCAACTTTCAATTTTCAATTCTCCATTATGCTTACTTTGGCTCCAAACTCATCACATAGTCGTAACCTTCATTCAACAGACGTATCACATCGCCTTTGTCTTGAAGCATTTCATCGGTTATAAGAATATAGCCGTGCATAATAGAATTATAAGATTTGAAAAGAGTGGTGTTATATTCTTCGAGATACTTTTTCTGAATTTCTCTGGAGAAGCGGATCCCGATCTCACCTGCCTTATTAAAAAGAGAAAACATATGCCCATTGGCTGAGGTATAGGGCATGGTCTTGCCCTTGCGCTCAAATCGCGGACATTGGGCCACTAATTCGTCATAGACTTTTAATTGCTCTTCCCAATGACTCATAATGTATAATCTGATTTATTTAATGCTCTGCTTTTTTGGTTACAGAGCAGCTCTTTCTTCAATGGGACCTTCCAGCATTTTAGGACCTGCCCATTTAATACCGATAGCTCCAAGAGGTGCTGTAAAGACAATACTCAGAACAGACATAGCCAGGATCATCTGACCGGTTCCAAGGTCCATGGTGCTGATCTGTCCGCTGCTGATCATACCCAGGGGAACAGCCCCCATAGCAGCTTGCACTGTGGCTTTGGGCCAATAGGCGATCATGCAGAAACGTTTTTCCTTTCCGTTTAAAGCAGAGCCCGCGAGAGACAACCAGACACCTATGCTACGTGCCAAAAGACCAATGATCAGAACTAACAGACCGATACCCAGGATGGTTGGGTCTATTTCGGCAATCCTTACCTCCGTTCCAATATAGACAAATAGCAGGATCTCTGCCAATACCCAGATTTTATTGAATTTCACTGCCATTCGATTGGCAAGCACATCATATCTCTCCAGCAATACAAAACCTATGGCCATAATACCAAGCAAAGCGGCAACGGGTAGAATTTCTTTAATTTCAGGGGTTTCGGTGGCCTCGTAAAAAACCACTGCAACGATCATAAAAAGAATAACCTTCATCGTATCTCGCATGTGATATTTCTTAAAGAACCAAACGGCCAGAAAACCTAGTGCCGCACCAATCACTGCGCCTGCTAAGATCCCTGAAGGAACCAATACAAACACATAGGTCCAGTTTGCGGTGGCACCTGCAGCCAGGCTGCCAAAAACACCAAAAATGGTAATGGCAATGATATCGTCTAATGAGGCACCGGCGAGGATCAGCGTAGGGATTCCTTTTTTCTTACCCAATCCCATTTCCTGAAGCTTGAGCATAGAGGGCACCACAATTGCCGGTGAGACTGCCGCGATGATAAACCCCAGCATGCCTGCTGCGTATAAAGGCAATCCCAAAAGCCAATAGGAAACTGCCGTAACGGTGATCCCCTCAATGATCACCGGCACAAAACCCATTCGAATGGCCGGTCCGCCTATTCGGTTCAGGGTCTCCTTGTCAATACCCAAGCCCGCCCTGAATAATATGACGATCAGGGCAATGGTCTTAAATTCTTTCAGCACTGACTGAATTTCCGGAGCAATCATATCCAGAGTGCTTGGGCCCAGCAGGATCCCTGCTGCAATCATTCCCAGAATGCCCGGAAGTCCCAGTTTTTTGAAGAGTACGTTACCCAATAGGGCAAAGAGTACAATAAGGGCAACGTCTATCATGGGCGGCTGGTCATGGGAGATCTGCAAAAACTCCTCTCGGTTCTAGTACGAATATATAGGATATTGATTAAAATGATCGACCCTCAGGGCTTTCAGAAATTTTCGATCAGCAAGTAGAGAAAAAAAACACTAAAAACAGTAGTGCATGCCAGGATAATAAGCCAATTAAGCCATCTGAGTTTAAAAGATAGAATCAATTCCGGAGGTTTACTCTCAAATCTGATATGGGTCACCGCCATGAGGTTGAGTAAAATAGCCACCAGAGGTCCTACGGTTAGAAGAATCCTGAAAATCCAGTTGAGCGGCGAATGATCACCATATCGTTCATCCAAATCCGAAATCCAGTGATATAAAGAGGTAATTGCAGGAACCTCAATTTGCAGATAATGACTAAATACCACGCCAATGAGGAAGAGGAAGGGCAAGACAAGCAGCAAGAGTCCGGCTAAAGCAGATTTTCTTGTATTCAATAAGCTCATCCTGAACTCTCTTTGATAGTTGCCGGTATCCACTACAGGCTGTTCCATGTTTTTCAACAATTCCTCGAAATTTTCTTTTTCTTCTCCCATAATTATTGAATACACAAGAATTTAAAGGGTTGCACTACCACCTGGCTTTTATCCGGGATATCCCGCGTGAAAGCAGGGATTTTACTGTCCCTTCAGGCTTTTTAAGAACCTGGCTGATCTCTTTGATAGTTAAATTCTCAAAGTATTTCAGGCTTAGGGCTTCGCGGTAGTGATCGGGTAAAGTCTTAATGATTTCCTGAGCTTTTATAAATTGAAGATAGCGTTCACTTTCCTGCTGTGCTGCCATAGATTCATCATTTGGAGTTATGGTTTTCGCAGCCAGGTAATCCGCAATTCCGGAATTATCCAAAAGTTTAGGACGATATTTCCCGGAACGAAAATACAACCTGATCTCGTTAATGGCGATGCTGTAAAGCCAAGAGCGAATAGAAGCACCCGTCCATTTAAAGTCTCCTATCTTTAAATAGGCCTTTAAAAATGTTTCTGAACTCAGATCTTTGGCAAGCTCGAAATTACGCGTCACTTTATAGCAGTAGTTAAAGATCGTCTGATAGTGGGCATCAAAGATCCTGCAGAACAACCTGGGTTCTTTTTTAATGGCACGGATCAGTTCGTCCTCTTTCAAATCGTTTTCTTTTAGAATGCGCGGGATTCAGAAAAGTTGCAGTTGACTGGCCATGCAATGGACTTTCTTTCCTTATTTCTAATGATGTGATCCTGACTGCATATGCTTCCTTCTGCTATTTAAAGTTAGTTAATCGGACATATTTTTCAGTCTTGGTATGATCCCGGAAAATTCCACAAAAAAACACCCGGAACAATGTCCCGGGTGTTTCCAATCCATTGTACTGATCTCTAACTCTTGCGGAGTTGGGTCCAGTTAGAATTGGCTTTAGAGACCAGTTCGTTGTGCTTGCCTGCAAGCCATAACTGCTGGGCATCTACTTCCACGTCGTAGAGAAAGAGGAAGTATTTGTTGTCTTTGACCACAAATTTGTTGGGGTCTACCCTGAACTTGGCACCTACCGATACACCAAAGGCGCAGAAGCCTCCATACTGTGGCATGTACCTGTCCGGGTTGGCATTAAAGGATTTTAATTGCTCTTTACTGGTAAAGTAATAGGTAAGCCCATCATGGGTTGCCTTGTAATCCTTCAGGCCCTTTTGGGCAATGCCCAGATCCAGGTAAGAAACCGGGCTGTAGCCCTGAAGGGCAATTTTACTGTCGTCCGTATTGTATTTGGACTTGAGGTCTTGTGCAAGACCAGCTGTTGCGAAAAGTAGCGTTGCTACGATAATTGATAATGATTTCATTGTTTTAGAATTTAAATGATTGTTTAATAAAAATGATTAATGTTTTGTGGATTTTTCTCTGGTTTGTGCAGGCTTACCACCGCCATGACCGCTGCTCCGTTGATCCAGTAGTAATAGGCATCCAATCCCTGAAAAGAGAATATAAACGGCGCTGCGAAGAACAGAATACCAACCAGGGCATCTACAATCAGATGGCCTTTGTACGGCACAATTCTGAAGACACCCAGGTGATGGTCTGTAAGCAGCGTCAGGACCAATGCGGCAACCCCGGTGGCTACAGACAATTGCAAGGCCAGCGGCTGGGATGAGCCCAGGCCAAGTAAAAATGGTGCGGCCATGAGTGCGACAGCTACCGGATAATCCAGGTAAGCGTGCATACGTTTAGTTACTAAATTCATGACTAGCGATGTTTAAGCTTTGAAATATTGTTCCTCGATAACCAAACCATTCTCCCAGACCGTACGGATGATCTCATGCCAAAGGATATGGCTGCCATCTTTCATGTCAAAGTTGAAAGTGTATTCTGCAAAAGACACATCGCCGTTTACCGAGGCATTGTGAAGCTGTATGTCGTTTACTTTGGCAATAGCCCCTGCAAAGTGTTCCATCTTTACCAGCATTTCGCTTTTGCCATTGGTTAGACTGCCGTCAAAATCGATCGTTTTAGCATTTGGCGCGAAATAAATGCGCGTAGCTTCCACGATCTGGCCTTTTTTGACCAGCTCATTCTTGGCCGAAAAAATTTCATTGAGTGATTGTTCCATTTTTTATTGATTTAGAATTGTTTGTCAATATCGACAGGACAAAATTCCGCCAAGGATCAACCAATAAAAATGAAGTGGATCAAGAAAAAAGCTTGAACTAGATCAAGATTTTGCGCGCGCCCTTTTGTTTCGGATTCGCGACAAAAACTCGGTAGACATGCCCAGGTAAGAGGCAAGGGCATATTGGGGAACGCGCTGGACAAAGTTGGGGAAGTTCAAAAGAAAGTTTTCATAGCGCGCCTCTGCCGAATGGGTAAGATTGAACAAGATCCTTCTATGCTCAAAAGCAAGGCCTTTTTCGGCCATGATCCTGAAAAATGTTTCAAACTTGTGATTACTTTCCTTAAGCTGCTGCTCTCTGCAGTGTTCAATCTGAAGGATGGTGCTGTCTTCCAGCGCTACAATGAATAAGGTTGCCGGGTGCTGATAGATGTAGCTGTTAAAATCGGAGATCCACCAGTTCTCAATAGCGAATTGCAAGGTGTGATCCTGGCCGTCGTCCGTTACCACAAAGGAGCGAAAAGCACCCTGGGTAACAAAGGCTCTGTGTCTGTTGGTAAAGTTGGGCTGGACTACAAACTGTCTTTTTTTTACCCGAACCAACTCAAAAGCGGCTAAAAATTCCTCTTCCTCTTCGCTGGTGAGCGAAATAAAGTTTTGAATATAATCGATAAGTGGTTTTTTCTCCACAATTCAGTAATAAAGTAACTTCTTGCTGCGGAAATACTCTAACAATCTTGGTCGTTGTTTAAGCCTAGTTTCTTACAGATTGTTTATTGTAAATCAATAATTATTTAGAAATGAATGAAAATCGCCCTAATGGGTACATTTAAACATAT
>JBPEXP010000475.1:0-2366 GCA_052031475.1 Flavobacteriaceae bacterium
GGTACCGGTCTCCAGATAAGCACTATCTGAACATAGACCCCATTTGCCTTTGCCTTCCTTATGGTCGATAAGGATCTTGCAATTTTTTCCCCTGGAGTCTATAAATTTGATAAGATTCCCATTCCTGATCTTGTCAAATAGATGTAAGTCAACAGGAATGTATGCCTGGTAGTCCGATTCCGAAGGCGGTGGAATATCGGGCGGAGCTATCCAAATCTTAGCAGGGTTGATCACGCGGCCCAGATCGTCTCGTTCAGGCCTTATATGGACTACCTTGGGACCTTCCTTCATAGGACCGGTTCTGAGTTTGGGACCCCCCAGGTCCATGGTAATCTTGCACTTTTTCCGTTCCTGCAGGCTGGCCTGTTTTACCGTGCTGATCATTCCCAGCCAGGTAGACTCATCATCATGGGCGCAATTGATACGAGCGCAATTCATACCGTAAAACAGTAATTTACGTACAAATTCTAGGTCCTCTGCAGCCGTATTCGGAAGGGTGACCATAATTCTCGTTCTCCGCTTTTTAGATTTGTAACCAAACAGTAATTTGGTGTTTTTCTTAAGGAGCTTTTCGCTCTGTTCCATAGAAATGGACCTGGCAGGAGATTCCTCTGGCGGTAATTGAAGTATGCTGTCAATTAAACTGATCAGATCCAGGATACTTCTCTTGATGTAGCTTTCGGAAGAAGAAACCTCAGGAAGGCTATACTTTTTTAGCTTTTCGTTTAATAGATCAATGTCAAATGATCTGAGAGCGAGATAGTGGATGAGATTCCTGCTGCTATGCGCATAAACTCTGTGCACCTGATCCAGTTCCAAGGCATAGGTTCGCTCCATGCCTTGCATTTTTGAAATTATGTCTTTGAGTTGAGCCCTTATTTCCGTAAGGGCCGTGATTCGTTGTCTTGTCATAGATCAGACCAAATTAAGTAATTAGACCTAAGAACCCGAGCCCGTAATGCTAACATACAGTTATTTAATAATGAAGTTTTGCTATGGACTTCCTTACCTTATAAGTCGTCTTTCCAAGGCAGATGTTACTGGATGAGGTGGCAAAAAAAGGTGGTTTCGTTCTCAATAGGAAATACCCGGACGCGCCTTGATATATCTCGGATTTTTTAATTCTTCCAACATAAAATGAGCTACGTCTTGCCTGCTGATCATTTTGGTGAGCAGATAATGACCCACTTTGGGTCCGTGCTTATAACGCGCTCTCTTTTTACCCGGTATATACTGTGCAGGTCGTATGATCGTCCACTCCAAATCACTTTTCTCGATCAGCTTTTCCTGCTTTTCTTTGTCCTTAAAATAGAAATACAGGAGAAAGGGAATGGTAAAAAGGGTGTAATACAGACCCAGGCGATACCTGCTGTCATTGATCCCCAGGGCAGTAATGCAGATCAATCTCTTGACACCCATTTTTTGCATCGCATGGATCAAATTTTCAGTTCCCCTGGAAAGGACAGTAGATTTAACAATGAACTTTTTATGGCCCAATGCACAGAGTACGGCATCCTGGCCTTCAACAGCTGCTTCTATACTTTTTGGCTCCAGCACATTGCCCTGCAACACTTTGAGTGCAGGATCGGATAACCTGAGTTTTTTTGGCTTTCGGACCAAAGCAGTGATCTGGTGACCCTGCTCAAGCCCTTGCTTGATCAAATATTGTCCGGTTTTACCCGTACCACCTATAATTAGGATCTTCATAGGACTGAACTTCTGGTCAATAAAATTCCGTATTCAAAAGCGAAGCGGCCAAAATCTGTTACCCAGTTGTCAGATTCTTTGGCTGAGCTGAATTTTATGTAGACTATTCCAGGCTTTTGTCCAGAGCCAGGATGGTGTGTAGCAAAACGTTGGCCCCATTGGCCATATCTTCGGCCGAGGTAAATTCTTTTGGCGAATGGCTTATACCTCCCTTGCTGGGCACAAATATCATACCGGTGGGAGCCAGTAGGGCCATATCCTGTGCATCATGTCCTGCGCCGCTCGGAAGATTCTTATGGCTCAGGCCCAATTCCTGTGTAGCGGCTTTTATGGCCTCTTTGATCACCGGATCCATCAGTGCCGGTTTCCCGGTGGTATCCAATGCGCGAAACTGGAATTTCGTTTGCGTAGTTTCTTCAATTTCACCGGCTCTTTTTACTATCTGATCGTAGAGCATCATGATCTTATCAGCCGATAAATCACGGATTTCAAGGCTAAGAAGGACTCTGCCTGGAATTACATTTGGCGCTCCCGGCTCTGCTATTATCCTGCCTACAGTACCTACCTGGGTGCCTTCATAACTGGTGATCACTTCATTGACGGCTTGTATGAAATGAGCCGCGGCCAACAAAGCGTCCTGTCTTTTATTCATCGGTGTT
>JBPEXP010000476.1:0-13126 GCA_052031475.1 Flavobacteriaceae bacterium
CTCACAGACCACTATAATCCTAAGAATAAAACCGTAAATCTGAGTGAATCCGTATACAATCAGCGCAACGCAGCTGCAGCCGCCGTGGCGGCCCACGAATGTGGTCATGCGGTACAACACGCACAGGCCTATGACTGGCTCACCATGCGATCAAAATTGGTTCCTGTGGTAAGCGTTACCTCGGGAATGTCTACCTGGGTAGTATTCGGCGGGTTATTGCTGGGTGCTGCGGCTGGGGTCGGACTTGGATACTACATCGCGGTAGCCGGTCTGATCATGATGGCCATGGCCACGCTGTTTAGCTTTATAACCCTGCCGGTAGAGTACGATGCCAGCAACAGGGCTCTTGCCTGGTTGAAGAACAAGAATATGGTTACCCAGGAAGAATACAAGGGTTCGGAGGACGCGTTAAAATGGGCTGCCAGGACCTATCTGGTAGCTGCTATCGGCGCCCTTGCCACCCTGGTATACTGGGGATTACAAGTATTTGGCGGACGGGATTAAGTAGTTATTCCCGCCGCGGTTTTTCAAATGGAGATCTGACGGTCTATTTGTTGTTTCAGTGAGATAAAGGTTTCGGTTCGCGAAACACCTTCGATCTGCTGAATATTCTTATTGAGTACCTGCATCAGGTGCTCGTTATCTCGGCACAGCACTTTGATAAGAATAGACCAGTTCCCGGTGGTGTAATGACATTCCAGCACTTCCGGGATTCCCTCCAGTTCCTTAACAGCCCTGGGGTTGCTCATCGCCTTGTCCAGAAAGATGCCTATATAAGCCAGGGTGCGGTAGCCCAATGCACGTGGATTGATCGTGAACTTTGAACCGGAGATCAGCCCGGACCGTTCCAGCTTACGCAATCTTTGATGTACTGCAGCACCGGAGATCCCAATACTGCGCGCTATCTCCAGGATGGGCCTGCGCGCATCTTCCATTAAATATCTTAGGATCTTTTTATCTATCCCGTCTATACGGACAACATCATTAGCAGATTTCATGGTATGGCTTTTAGTTTGCCATGAAAATACCAAAAAAACTTACATATTTTAACCTGCTACGGAATCAGGGTTGTAACCCAGGTAGGGGACCTGGTATTCGTGGAAGATAATGCCGTAATCAATCAGTTGTTTTAATATAGGATTGTAGACCTCGCTTTTTATGGGGATCTGTACACCCGGACTGACAATTTTCCTGTTCAGGATCAATAAGGCTGCCATGGCTACCGGAAGTCCCACGGTTTTCGCCATAGCTGTATGGGTTCTATTCTCGCCTATAACTACCATGTTCGAGTCTAGTTGCTTCCTTTTTCCTCCGATCTCATAGCCAAACTTATGGTACATGACTATCATGTCTTTGTCGTCATTAGCCATGGTCCAACTGTCCTCCAGGATCTTTTGCAGCATTTGGGCAGGGGTCGCGTTTTTAAGCCCAATGGTCTTGTTGGCATTAAACAGGTCTAGTTCCAAAAGCTTTAGCCACATAATATCGTCCTGGTCTATTTTTAGGTAGTGTCTTAATTTCAACTCTACAGTATCTGTAGGTGAGTAGGGAAGGAAGAGGTTGGTAAAATCCCTGTAAGACATATTATAGGAATTCTCAACCTGATAAGAGTCGTCGGTCATACCCAGCTGTACGAACATGTTCCAAGCCTTGGAAAAACCCACCCTTCTCATGGTACCGCGGTACAGGGTCAGCGCATCTTCAAGTCCATAAGCCTTTCGGTAATTCAGAGAATCCCTGTTCGCATAGGCTTCAAAGGTGCCGTAACCCTCGATCTCCATGAACTCTGTCCGTCTGAATAACTTGTGGTAGGGGATGTATTTATAGGTGCCCTCCTGCATGAATTTTGCAGCTCCACCCTGACCTGCCAGGACCACATTCCTGGGATTCCAGCTGAATTTATAGTTCCATAGATTGTTGTCACTCTCAGGGGCTACCAAACCCCCGGTAAAGGATTCAAACAAAAGCATCTTTCCACCCTTCTTCCTGATCCTGTCAATGACCTGCATAGCACTCATATGGTCTATTCCGGGGTCCAGGCCTATTTCATTCATAAAAACCAGTCCCTTATCTTTTACCTTGGAGTCCAATGCTTTGATCTCTTCACTGATGTAAGAGGCCGTCACCAGGTTTTTTCCAAAATCCGCGCAGTCTTCGGCCACTTTTATGTGAAAACGGGGGGGCAGCATTGAGATCACTATGTCTGCTGCTTTAATACTGGCACGCCGTTCTTTGTCCGACATCACATCGAGTGAAATGGCCTTGCACGCCGGATGATTCTGGACGCGTTTCGGAATCTGGTCGGTTGTTAAATCGGCAACGGTGAGCTGCAGGTTTTCTGATTTTGCGTGCTGCAAAAAATAGTCGAAAAGATATGCCGTAGATTTACCAGCTCCTACTACAAGTACATTACGCCCCATGCCAAAAGCTCATTTTATAAATAACAGGGGCTAAGGTATCAAATTGTTACATTTATAAAAATATCGGTAAATCAAGTTATGAACAGAACAATTATGTTGACAGGCATTATACTGGGGATGACGGCGATCATCTTTGGTGCATTTGCAGCTCACAGCCTCAGGGAATTGATCCCTTCGGCATCGCTCGAAAGTTTTGAGACCGGAGTTCGCTATCAAATGTATCACGCCCTTTTATTGGTGCTCCTGTCAAGCAGGGAAAAGGAGTTTGGCTTTCCACTTAAAGCAGTATATCAACTAATAATTGCTGGATTGATCTGCTTTTCATTTTCCATTTACATTCTCTCATTAAAGGAGCTAACAGGTTGGAATACAGGCTATTTTGGATTAATTACTCCTTTTGGCGGTGTATTGCTGATTTTGGGTTGGGCCCTTTTGGGATATCGTGTTTTTAAGCAGTTCAACTAATCTTATACGATTTTCATCGTCTATACTTTTTCTTTTTCCTAGCTTTGTACCCATCAAAATTTTCCTAATATGGCGTCATACAATCTGATTACGAAAACGATTTCGTTAATCGATCACGGAATTACAAACAACCGAATCCACTACCAGCTCAGCCCCGAAGAATTACACAAGATCACACTCAGAAAAAACCTGGGAAGAGAAGCCAGTTCAGGGGCACTGGCCGTTAACACCGGTGAATTTACGGGCCGCTCCCCTCTCGACAGATTTATAGTTAAAGATGAGATCACAGCGAATAAAGTATGGTGGGGTCCCATCAATATTCCTTTTGAAGCAGAAAAATTTGATGCGCTGTACAAAAAGGTGGTCAATTACCTGAATGATAAGGAACTCTATGTGCGTGATTGCCACGCCTGCGCCGATCCGGATTACCGGATGAACATCCGTGTGATCAACGAATATCCCTGGTCCAATCTCTTTGTCTACAATATGTTTCTGAGACCCGATGAGGAGGATCTTATGGATTTTGAGCCGGAATGGACCGTAGTAAACGCTCCTGGATTCAGAGCCGATCCGAAAGTAGACGGAACGCGACAGCACAATTTTGCCATTCTTAACTTCAGCAAAAGGATTGCACTTGTGGCCGGCACCGGTTATACAGGAGAGATCAAAAAAGGAATTTTCTCAGCCCTGAATTTCATACTGCCTGTTTATAAAGATACCCTCCCCATGCACTGTTCGGCAAATGTGGGTAACGATGGCGACACAGCGATATTCTTTGGCCTGTCCGGCACCGGCAAAACAACCTTGTCTACAGATCCGCTGAGAAAACTGATCGGGGATGATGAGCACGGATGGACAAGCCGGAATACGATTTTTAATTTCGAAGGGGGTTGTTACGCCAAAGTCATAAACCTCTCAGAAGAAAGTGAGCCGGATATTTACGGGGCCATTAAGAAAGGAGCTATCCTGGAAAACGTGGTCATGGATGAAGATGGCGTTGTAGATTATACAGACAGCTCCATCACACAGAATACCCGAGTGAGCTATCCACTTTACCATATAGACAATATAAAGGAACCCTCTATGGGCAAGAGCCCCAAGAACATCTTTTTCCTGACTGCCGATGCATTTGGGGTTCTGCCGCCTATTTCCAAACTAACACCTAGTCAGGCTGCCTATCACTTTATTTCGGGCTATACGGCCAAGGTGGCGGGCACCGAAGAAGGAGTCGTGGAACCTATTCCCTCCTTCTCAGCATGTTTCGGAGCTCCGTTTATGCCCTTGCATCCAACAAAATATGCAGAGATGCTCAGCAAGAAAATGGTGGCATCCGGGGCCAATGTCTGGCTCATCAATACAGGCTGGACGGGCGGACCCTATGGAGTGGGTAAAAGAGTACCCTTAAAATACACCAGGGCCATGATACATGCGGCGCTTAGCGGCGAATTAGGCCTGTACACCTACGATACCTATCATTTGCATTCGGTCTTCGGGGTGGCACAGCCGAGGAAGTGTCCCGGCGTACCTACCAGTATACTGAGCCCAAGAGCCACCTGGAATAATGACGATGCATATTACAAAACGGCATTTAAGCTTACCAATGCCTTTCGCGAGAATTTTAAGAAGTACGAAGCTTATGCCAATGAGGAAATCCGGAGAGGAGGCCCTCAGCGATATGCGTTCTAACAAAAAAAGCCCCTTCAGAGGGGCTTTTTTATTGGATGTATTTATTATTTCTTATTAACGCTGGTAATGTATTTCTGCAAGGCCATAGTCATTGAGGGCGTCTCAGGTGTTGGTGCCTGGATATCGATCCTCAGACCGGCGTCAGTTGCCGCCTGAATGGTGCTGTTGCCAAATACGGCAATCCTCGTATTGTTTTGTTTGAAATCAGGAAAATTCTTCAGTAATGATTCAATCCCCGAAGGACTAAAAAAGACCAGTACATCGTAGTATACGTCCCTGAGATCGGAAAGATCACTGATCACAGTTTTATAGAAAATACCCCTGGTCCAGTCTATATCCAATCCGTTCAGAGTATCAGGCACAGAAGGCTTGAGAGTATCCGAAGAAGGAAGCAGGAATTTTTCCTCTTTGTACTTCTTGAAAAGCGGGATCAAATCAGGGAAATTTCGTTTCCCAACATAGATCTTCCTTTTTCGATAGACCACATATTTCTGAAGGTAATAGGCAACCGCCTCGGACTGGCAAAAATACTTCATGGTATCAGGCACCTTGAATCTCATCTCTTCGGCAATGCGGAAAAAGTGATCTACAGAATTGCGGCTGGTAAGTATGATCGCCGTATAATGATGGAGGTCTATCTTCTGTTGCCTGACGCTTTTGGCATCTACACCCTCCACGTGAATAAACGGCCTGAAATCTACTTTGACTTTTTCCTTTTCAATAAGTCTCAAGTATGGAGAGTTTTCCATTTTTGGTTCTGGTTGTGAGACCAAAATCGTCTTTACCTTCATATACCTCAGTATTTATTTAAAATAATTCAAAATGAATATCAAGGGTGCAATTTCAAGAGCGCAAAGGTACAAAATAAAATAAAAAAAGTAGCCTGAGATTAACTTTTGATGATTTTTTAAAATCCTTATCAGGCCGATGACGTTGATCAGAAAAACCAGGAAAAGGCTAGAAAATACAACTATTTTGGAGCCTGGAAAAATATAGCCCAAAACAATATTGCTGATCAACATGACCAATCCGCTGTAATTGAGATAGGTCATTTTCTTGAATATAAAATCTGCTATGAGTTTGGTATTGCTAAAGACAAATCCATTGGCCAGCTGCAGGATCAACTTAAGGATAAAAAAAAGCACAAGAACGCCAAGTATCATGACATAGATCAGGATGTCCGATCGGTCTTCCCCTGAAAGGAAGAGCACTTTGTAAGAAAAGTAGAAATACAGTGCCGTATTGAGAAATTGGAAGCCCGTCATGAGAATATGGAAGCCGTGTAACATGCGGTCTTTCTTGCTGTACAGCGTAATGTATTTGTTGTTGAATGGGAGAATGATAAAATTCAGGAACCTGCCCTGGAACAGCTGCTTGGCAATGACTACGAGAAGGATGCTGACCAAAAGAATGACCGTGATCCAATCTGTCTGCTGCAAAAATCTTACTTCGGCTTCCATCAGTCGGCTAGTTTTATATTGTTGCCGTTAAGACCAAAAGGCAATCCATTATCAGAGATCGATATCTTAAAATACTCCAGGTCCAGGTTGTCAGGGGGTTCGGGGAGCTCGAAGTTCATCAAAAGACTATCTCCTGCCATCAACGTAGCTGCTTTATCACGGTGCTCTTCAACCCTGATCCTTTCCATTTGCAGTACTTGTTTATAAGGGTTGAGATAGCCTACGGCAAACTCCAGCTTATCCAGGCTTACATCCCGTGAATAGGGATTAATGAGATAAAATCTAATCTTCTTTTTATCGCTGTCTTCTGCTAATTTGCAATTCAATTTCCTGAAAGATTCGAAATCTTTCAGCCATATGCCTTTAAGTCCGCTGCCGTCTGGATTGGTGAAACTCATTTCCCCTTCTTTCAGGAACCTGGATAAAAACAGCACATCAGTATCCTGGATTTTTTGCTCTGATTGATCAATGGAGTACTGATTGTGCCTGTACCAGATATTGTTCAGGGAATAGGCATCCTCCCCTGAATAAAACTGGAACATGGAAGCCTGGCGATAGGAGTTTTCAAAAATGACCGGTTGTTCTCCGGACACATTCACAATTTCCTGGACCCAATTTTTATTGCCATGGCTTTCGTAATGAATAGGAAACAAAGGAGCATAGGCAAGTCCTACACGCAAGTACAGTAAAAGTATTCCGTTAACCAGGGCGGTGCGGAATAACCAGCGCCTGCTGGTCTCGTCAGAGATCATATGCCTGAAGGCAAGTATGAGCATTGGGATACTTATAGCGATCAGCCATTGCGTCTGAATTCGCCTGCTGAAGCTGGAAATAAAAAAGAAGATGATAAATCCGTACGTAATAAAGGTCAGTGCTTTTGTAAAGAGATCATGGTTTTTTGACAGATACAACGCCCGATACATCCAGGGAAATGTAAGGCCAAAGAGGACGATCAGGTTGATGAAAAAACCCGCCGTAAAATCCCCGAATTCGTAGGCCCTGTTGGGTCTTTCGTATATATGATAAACAACCGAGATAAAATCGTTCTCATAAAGCCAATAAAGATGAGGGCTATATAATAGAAGCGATATGAACAATGCCAGCCAGGCGAACTTGTTTCGAATGAGGCTGATATTGGAAAGCAAGACAAAGATGATGATCAGTGCCGCGTGATATTTGCTGTACATCATCATGGCCATACAAAATCCTAAAAGTAAAGACCATTGCCAATTGGCATCGCGGACGAAATTGCCGTAAGTCCATAGAAATAAAGCCAGGAAAAATAGCAGTGGAGTATCGGGCAGGGTAAAAAATCCGTAGGCGTTCAAAAGGGTAACGGAGAAATACAATAGGCAGAAGTGAATTACATACTTAATTTTATCCTTATGGTCTATACAGGCCCAGATAAGGTAAAAGGTGGCTACAGATAGTAGACAACTCACAAAACGTACACCCAGTTCCCCATTGGCAAATATTTCACCGGCAGCGATCAGTAAAGCTACCATGGGCGGGTGATCAAAATAGCCCCATGCCATGTCCTGTGCGTAGTACCAATAATAGGCCTCGTCGTAAATAAGTTCCGTAAAGTAGGATTGCAGAAGATTGAGAATCAGCAAAAGTCCTGCAAATAGGTGAAGGGTTTTGGGTTGATTGAGCGTCATTCCTTAGTTGAGCATGCGTTTCAAAATTACAAATTAAAGAAGATAAGAAAGCGGTCTCAATCCTTCTAAATGCACAATAGCCTGCAGCCAGATTCTATAAAGTCGTACTTTTGCTCAAAATTTTTTGAATGACAGACAGCCTGGTTATCATACCTACCTATAATGAACTGGAGAATGTTGAGGACATCATCCGGGCTGTTATGGAACTCAATAAGCAGTTTGACGTATTGATCGTAGACGATAATTCTCCAGACGGAACGGCCAAGGTGGTCAGGTCGCTTATAGACGAATTTCCCAATCAGCTATTCCTGGAAGTCAGGGAAGACAAATCCGGATTGGGTACAGCCTACATCCACGGGTTCAAATGGGCACTTGAGCGTCAATATCAGTTTATCTTTGAAATGGACGCGGATTTCTCCCACAGGCCCTCAGATTTGCCCAGATTACACAGAGCCTGCCTGAATGGTGCCGATGTGTCTATAGGATCTCGTTATAAACGTGGGGTTAATGTGGTAAACTGGCCTTTGTACCGAGTCCTTCTTTCCTACGGCGCTTCATTCTACGTAAAACTCATCACCGGAATGAAAATTCACGATCCTACAGCCGGGTTCGTCTGCTACAAGCGTCAGGTACTGGAGGCGATTGATCTGGACGCCGTGAAATTCATAGGTTACGCATTTCAGATTGAGATGAAATTCAGGGCGCACAGGAAAAAATTCAAAATTGAAGAGATCTCAATCATCTTCACAGACCGGGAGAAGGGAAAATCTAAAATGAGTACGGCCATAGTTTGGGAAGCAGTATTTGGCGTCATAAGCATGAAGGTCCGAAGTATCTTTAAAAGGAATGGATTTTAACTATGGCTAAGACACTTCTTAAGAATGGACAGCTGATAAATGAGAACAGCATTGTTCAGGCAGATATCCTGCTCAATGGAGATAGAATTCACCGGATAGATAGTGGGATCACTGCTGATGCAGACAGCGTAATTGACTTGCAGGGCGCCTATGTGATTCCTGGCGTCATAGATGACCAGGTGCATTTCCGCCAGCCGGGGCTTACGCATAAAGGAGACATAGCATCAGAGAGCCGGGCCGCGATTGCAGGGGGTATTACCAGCTTCATGGAGCAGCCCAATACGGTACCGCAAACAACTACCATAGAAAAACTGGAAGAAAAATTCCGGATGGCAGCCGGGTCTTCCTATGCCAACTACTCATTCCTTTTGGGCGGGACCAACGACAATTTAGAAGAGATCAAAAAGCTCGATAAACTAGCGTGTTCCGGAATTAAACTCTTCCTGGGTTCTTCCACAGGAAATATGCTGGTTGACGACGAAGAAGTACTCGAAAGGATTTTCAGATCTACTGATATGGTTATCTCTGCTCATTGCGAAGATGAAGACACCATTCGACGAAATCTACAGACGTACAAAGCGCAGTACGGGGAAGACATTCCCTTCGTCTGTCATCCGAGAATCCGAAGTGAGGAGGCCTGCTATCTCTCTTCGTCAAAGGCTATAGCGCTGGCACAAAAAACCGGGGCCAGGCTACACGTATTTCACCTTTCCACTGCCAGGGAGATGGATCTGTTCAGAAATGACATACCGCTTGAAAAGAAAAAAATAACCGCTGAGGCCTGCATTCATCACTTGTGGTTTTCCGATGAGGATTACGATGCAAAGGGCAGCCTTATCAAGTGGAATCCTGCGGTAAAAACGGCCAGGGACCGTGAAGGGCTCTGGAAGGCCTTGTTGGACGATCGGATTGATATAGTGGCCACCGATCACGCCCCTCATACCCTTGATGAGAAGCAAAATCCATACACCACGGCACCTTCAGGTGGACCTTTGGTACAACACGCCTTGCCGGCCATGCTCGAACAACACCTGGACGGTCGCATAAGTCTTGAAAGAATCGTAACCAAGATGTGCCATAACCCGGCAGTCCTTTTTGACATTGAAGAAAGAGGATTCCTGAGGGAGGGTTATTTTGCAGACCTGACGGTTTTCAGAACAAATGATCCCTGGTTGGTAGACCGTAGCAACGTTCTGTACAAATGCGGATGGTCTCCCTTTGAGGGAACTACTTTTCGGTCTCGCATTAGTCATACCTTTGTCAATGGTCACCTCGCATATGAAAATGGCAGGCTATCTTCGCAACGCCATGGTAAGAGATTAACTTTTGACCGGGAAGCATGAAAAGAATCCTAATTTATTTGTTATTGATCCTGCTGGGAGGCTGTAATGAAAAAACAATTCAAAAGCCCGAGGATCTGATCTCCCAGGAAAAGATGGTTGAGATCATATACGACCTGGCTATTATCAATGCGGCTAAAAAGACCAACCCGGACTATCTGATCAGGCACAAGATCGAACCCATGCCTTTCATTTATGAAAAGCACGGCATAGACAGCCTTCAATTTATTAGGAGTGATCTTTACTATGCCTCTGTCCCTGAAGTATACGAGGCCATGTATAAAATAGTAGAAGCCAGGCTGGAAAAGGAAAAAAGCGAATACGACCTCAATAAGACCAGGGTGAGTGACAGCATACGTTTAGAGGCCGAAAAACAGAGGGAAAGGTTGAGACAGGAGGCGCTCAGGAGACAAGAGAAGGATTCTGCTCCCTGAATTTTTCACAGCTGAAACGGATGGCGTCTTCCAGGGAACTGTATTCGAATTCAAGAAGCATTTTCGCTTTTTCATTGCTGTAAAAAGTCCTGGACGTCATTGATTGTACCTGTGCCTTGCTAAGTCTGCGTTTTTTTCCGGTAAGCAGGTGGGCTAACCAATCTATTCGCCATAGTACCTTCAACACCCACAATGGTATTTTATTAGTCGGTGGTTTTCCGTTCAAGTTCCTGGTCAGGTTGCCCAGTAGTTCACGATAGGACCAGTTCTCGTTCACCACGATAAATCGTTCATTTTCAACTTCGGAATCCATCAACAGCAACATTAATCTCACAACATCCTCCACGGTTGTAATACCGGTACCTCCGGGTGGAAAGAACTTTGGCCCCCGGGCGGCAGTTCTGAAAAGCTTTCCGCTTCCGGAGCCCCAGAAACCCGGGCCGATGATAACTCCGGGATTTACGATCACTGCCGGTACCCCCTCCTGGGTACCCCGCCATACTTCCATTTCAGCGAGGTGTTTGGTAAGTGCATAGGGATTGACATTGGCATTGCGCCACTCTGTTTCTTCATCCACCCATTTTTGACCGGGATTTTTTCCCAGCGCCGCGATGGAACTCACATAACAGAGTTTACTAACACCATGGGCAATACATAGATTGACGATGTTTGATGTTCCAACTTCATTGACTGCAACCAGCTTGTTAAAATTGTTTGGATCAAACGAAATCAATGCCGCGGAGTGAAATACCAGCCGAATCCCTTCAAATGCCCGTTCCAGGACGGGCAGGTTGTTGAGGTCTGCCTCCATCCAATCGATCTTCCGCATCAGAGAATCTGCATGTTCTGTATATAGGGAAAAAAGATCGAGAACGCGGTCCAGGCTTTTCGGATCGCGGTAAATTGCTCGAACCCTATGGTCGTTCCTGGTCAGTTCCAATAAGAGGTGAGACCCTACCAGGCCGGTTCCCCCGGTGACTAAAATCATAGGTTAAAAATAAAGAATTAGGTCGGAATAGTCTTGGGGCCGGCATAATGCTTTAGCGCTTTATTTTATATTTGCAGGGAGTTGAATAAAACTAACCGAATGGCCTTGAACTTTGTTGAAGAATTGAAGTGGCGGGGAATGCTGCACGACCTGATGCCGGGTACCGAAGAACACCTTTTAAGCGGCATGCAGTCCGCCTATGTGGGAATCGATCCCACGGCAGACTCGCTCCATATAGGCCACCTGGTTAGTGTGATGATGCTCAGGCATTTTCAACTGGCAGGCCATCGGCCGATAGCACTTATTGGGGGTGCTACCGGCATGATTGGGGACCCTTCAGGGAGATCTTCCGAAAGAAACCTGCTGGATGAAAAAACCCTTAGATTCAATCAGGAGGCTTTGCGCGAACAGCTGTCACGATTTTTGGACTTTGACAGCCAGGCAGAAAATGCAGCCTTGCTGGTCAACAATTACGACTGGATGAAGAGCTTTAGCTTTCTGGAATTTATCCGGGATGTGGGCAAACATATCACGGTAAACTACATGATGGCTAAGGATTCGGTAAAGAAACGCGTCAGTGCAGACGATAGTGAAGGCATGTCTTTTACAGAATTCACCTATCAACTGGTTCAGGGATATGATTTTCTTCATCTCTACAGAACACACGAATGTACACTTCAGATGGGTGGTAGTGACCAATGGGGAAATATCACCACAGGCACTGAACTCATCAGAAGGATAGATTCAGGCAAGGGTTATGCACTTACCTGTCCGCTGATCACTAAAGCAGACGGTTCTAAATTTGGTAAGACAGCAGAAGGCAATATTTGGCTTGATGCCCATCGCACCTCGCCTTATAAATTTTATCAGTACTGGCTGAACACCTCCGATGAGGACGCCGAAAAGTATATTAAGATCTTTACCTTTCTCACAAAACAGGAAATTGAAGATCGGGTTAGGGAACACAGCCAGGCTCCTCACCTGAGATTATTGCAAAAGAAGCTGGCGGAAGAACTCGTTATCATGGTACACTCTGAAGAAGATTACCAAAGGGTTCTCAAAGCCAGTGAAATCCTCTTCGGTAATTCCACCTCCGCAGACCTGAAGGAATTGGACGCCGATACCTTTATGGAGATTTTTGAGGGAGTACCCCTGGCCGACATTTCAAGGCAAGATCTGGAAAACGGTATGGATATGATAGGAGCACTTTCTGCGCGAACAGGTTTTCTTCAATCCAACGGAGAAGCCAGGCGCGAATTGAAGCAAAACTCAATTTCGGTAAATAAAGAAAAGGTAAAAGAAGATTACACCCTCACTACAAACGATCTAATCAATGATCAGTACGTTTTACTCCAAAGGGGGAAGAAGAACTACTTTATCCTGGTGGTGAAAGACTAAAAATTGCCCAAAAGGGAGAAAATGGCTGTAATAGTTGAACAAAATCAGGCGTTACCATGGATGCTTTAAGCTGGGATCTTCAGACCATTGTCATTTTAACAGGCATCCTATTTATCATCATTGTAATGCGGTACCTGCTGTTTTCCGGGGCCTATTATTACACCACCTTCGTCCTCCTGAGAAAATGGCTTGGATCGCGTATTCTGGATGATTCGAAGATAGCAAAGAAACAGATCCGCCTGGAGATCTATTACTCGGTGATCAGCGCCCTGATATTTGCCATCTTTGGTATTGGTACCTACTGGCTTTGGTCTGAGGGCATGACAGCAGTCTACAGTGACATTACGGAATACCCTTTATGGTATTTTCCACTGAGCATCCTGCTGGTATTGTTTCTTCAGGACACCTACTATTACT
>JBPEXP010000477.1:0-5647 GCA_052031475.1 Flavobacteriaceae bacterium
GGTTTATCGTGAAGGACTTGGCGCTGTACTTGTCAATGACGAGTACGCATTGCCCGCTCCTAATATGGTGCCTAAAAGGGTGCAAAATCCTCTACCTCTTCCCTATCCCCAGGGTCATATGGCTCCGAAAGACAGCATTTTTCCGGAGGTCGACTACGAGGCGCTGGAGCTTGCTCTGGATAACGCATTTTCTGATCCGGATAACAAACGCACACGAACGGTCATGGTGTTGTATAAGGATCACTTGATCACCGACCGGTATAGCAACGGATTTGATCGCCATACCCCGATCCTTGGATGGTCTATGACCAAAAGTGTCCTGGCTAGCTTGTTTGGTATTCTTTCTTATCAGGGAGATCTTGATCTGCAATCCCAAACAGGCTGGGAGTCCTGGCAGGCAGACAACAGGCGCCTGATCACTTATAACCACCTGCTTCGTATGCAAAGCAGCCTTGCCTGGGATGAGGATTATACAAGCATTTCTGATGTTACGAAGATGCTCTTCCTGGAACCTGATATGAGCCGCCTACAAGCCGCCAAGGAATTAGAAGGCGAACCGGGTGAAAATTGGAACTACTCTTCAGGAACATCCAATTTGCTCTCCGGGATGCTCAGAATGAGGTTTGATGAGTATCAGGACTATCTGGACTTTCCTTACCAATCACTGATTGACCGGATCGGGATGCACTCTATGATCATTGAAACCGACATGTCCGGAAATTTTGTCGGATCTTCCTATGCATGGGCGAGTACGGCCGATTGGGGGCGCTTTGGCCTTCTATACTTAAATCGTGGGAATTGGTATGGCGACCAGGTTTTTAGTCCTGATTGGGCTACTTATGTAAGTACGCCAACGGACGGGTCCAATGGCACCTATGGAGCCCATTTTTGGTTAAATGCCCATGGTAAATACCCTGATGTGCCCAGAGATATGTATTCTGCCAACGGATATCAGGGTCAATACGTATTTATTATTCCTTCAAAAGAACTGGTAGTAGTACGCACAGGCCTTGCAGAAGGGCCTTTCTTCGATGTAAACACATTTTTAAGCGATATACTTCAGGCATTCCCCTGAATAAGTGCTTCATCTATATCAAATATCAGGATTTGTACACTTCACCACAATTCTGGACTTGCTCACAACATTAATTTCCAGAAGGCGGAGTTAGGTGCTATGTTTACAGTGTAATTATTAAAGGAGTTAATTTTTTCATTTTCATATAGTGTTCTCGTAAAAGGGTCCTGATCGTAAAGACAGGGCTCTTTTTGGTTTGGGGCGTGTCTTAACTCCCATTACGGAATCCACTTATTCTTGCCGAAATCCGGTTTTCTTTTCTCCAGAAATGCATTTCTTCCCTCTTTGGCCTCATCGGTCATATAGGCCAGCCTGGTAGCTTCACCGGCAAATACCTGTTGTCCCACCATGCCATCATCGGTAAGATTCATGGCGAATTTTAGCATTTTAATGGAGGTAGGTGATTTCGCCAATATTTCCTGTGCCCATTCATAGGCCGTTTCTTCCAGTTCTTCATGAGGAATTACCGCGTTAACCATCCCCATTTCATAGGCTGCCTGTGCTGTGTAGGTCCTTCCGAGGAAAAAGATCTCCCTTGCCTTTTTTTGTCCAACCAGCTTTGCCAGGTAAGCAGAACCGTAACCGCCATCAAAACTGGTCACATCCGCGTCGGTTTGCTTAAAAAGGGCATTCTCTTTACTGGCCAGGCTAAGGTCGCAAACTACGTGAAGGCTGTGACCACCCCCTACTGCCCATCCGGGGATTACGGCGATAACTACTTTTGGCATAAAACGTATGAGTCGCTGTACCTCCAGGATATTCAGGCGATGATAGCCGTCTTCACCTACATAGCCCTGCTGGCCACGTGATCTTTGATCCCCCCCACTGCAGAAGGAATAGATGCCGTCTTTTGGTGAAGGACCTTCGGCTGAAAGTAATACCACTCCGATAGAAGTATCTTCCTGAGCATCATAGAAAGCCGTATATAATTCACTGGTTGTTTTGGGCCGGAAGGCATTGCGTACTTCCGGGCGATTAAAGGCAATTCTGGCTACCCCGTTAGATTTCTTGTAGGTGATGTCTTCAAATTCCCTAACTGTTTTCCATTCGGCTTTTTTCATGTGCTATAATGATTTTATATACTAAAGATAAGCCAACTACTGCTTTGGCAGCTGTTTGACAATAATTACTCGACAACTTTGCTTTGCCTCTTATTTGTATTCTTTTCTTCGATCCATTTGGCCAGGTACATCGTACTAGCTGAAAGGTGATGAATCAGCATCCTCCCTATCAAATTAGCAGCTCGATGTTGCTCCAGATATGACCTCAATTCAGAGATCTTCAACACGAAATCAGATCCTGAATTGCCTTCTTCCACGAGTTCGGTGAAGATTTCAGATTCCCATTTCTGCCGTTCTTTCCACAGCAAGGCATCTGAGTATATTTCTACGGCATCTTTAGCAAAAGACTGTGGATCATCCTTTGCCATTTGTGGCTCAGCCTCAGGCTTAAGAATACCCTCCCAGCCAATGGAAGTTGCAATATTTGGTGTTCCCACAGACATAGCTTCCAGTATTTTTCCTTTCAATCCGGCCCCGAACCTGATCGGCGCTAAATTGATGCGCGCCTTGGCCAGAACATCACTGCTGTCCCTAATATGACCGTGAACTATTATTCCCTTTTCCGGATTGTGAAGTTGAGTGATCCTCTTTGGAAGATATGCCCCATAAATGTTCAGATTGGTACCCGGCAGCTTTTCCCGGATCAATGGCCAAATAGTACGAATTAGATATTCTATGGCGTCTATGTTTGGTTTATGCTGTCCATTTCCAATAAAGACAAAATCAGACCTCTTGTCAAAGCCCGGAATTAATAGATCATCGCTGCGCTTTATCTCCAGTGGCAGATAATACAACAAGTGCTCGGGAATACCGGCCTGGCCCGCTAGCAGTTCTAATTCATAGCCGGAAATGATCAAACTGAGATCACAGCGGTAAATACTGGCTATTTCCCTTAAGGTTATTTCTGATGCCAACCAATTCTTTGGATCAAATGCATCTCCAGATTTCAGATCTACTTCCCGGACCGATCTGAGTGAATGCAGGTCTTCTGTATTCAATATCCTGATGCAACCGGGAACATACTTTGCCAGCCTCCAGCCAAATTGTTCTTCCGTCATAAATCGGTCAAACACCGCAACTTGAGGATCGAGTTCCTTAATAAAATGGTCAAAACTGGAATCGTTTAATTTAATACGTACACTTCGGACACCGATTGAATTCAAGTCAAAAGCGTGATCCCCGGGTATAGATGAAGAGGCAAAAGTGATCTGAAAATTTTCGCTTTTAAAATATTTAAGTAATTGTAGCATTCTCCTGCCGGCCGCTGTAGCCGCGGGTTCGGGCCAATGATGACCTATAACCAGTAATTGTAGGGTCTGTGTAGACATGGCTACATTCTGGCAGCAAACTTCTGGGAAATACTAAGACGCAATTTACGCTCATAGTCTTCCTCCAGCCATTCCTTATAGTTTTTCGTATTGTTCATGATACAATAAGAATATTGTCTGACCCGGTAGGCGATCTCATCCTTGAGTTGCTTGGCTAGTATTCTGGCATCAAAAACATCTTCTGCATTCTCTACGCAGATCTTGGCGTGTTGTTCGATGCTCCGTTCCAGAACTACCTTGGATTTCAGACCTTGTGCAAAGACTTTTTTGTATTCTTCCTTCACATCAAAGTCTATATCCGTTGATTTGCCAAATTGTTCCCTGATCTCAGGAGGCATTTCGTAGACAAATTCCTTTTCGATCTCCTCGTCATTCTTGATATTGGCTAAATAGAAGTCCGGAAAATGAAAGATCTCCTGCCAGTCTATGGGTGCATCCCACATACCAAAGCGGGCAGCGTTGTTGCCCAGATCCACCACCGTAAACTCTTCCTTATCAGGCAGAACCCTGGAGCCCCTGCCGATCATTTGAAAATATAGGGTTAGTGATCTGGTAGCCCGATTTAATATGACTGTTTCCACAGTGGGTTCGTCAAATCCGGTTGTGAGAATACTCACCGAGGTAAGGATAGCATCCGGGGTGTTGGCAAACCAATCCAGTATTTCACGCCTTTCGCTTGCTGTATTTTTATTGTCCAGATGCCGAATCTCATAACCGGCCTTTTTAAAGGTCTCGTAGACGTATTTAGAAGTATTGATACCGTTGTTAAAGATCAGGGTTTTGGTTCCCTTGGCGAGTTCTTCGTAGGCACCCAACAATTTACTGAGCATATTCAGGTTGCCGTAAAGTTCATCAGATGATTTTACCGTGTAATCACCGTGAATTCCAAGTTTTAAGGACTTTAAGCTAACATCGTAGCTGTACATGTTGGCCTTGGCCAGAAACTTTTTCTTTATTAATGATTCGATAGATTCCCCGACGATCAATTTCTGATAATTGTCCTTCATCGGGAGTTTGATATTGGAGCTGAGAGGAGTGGCGGTAACTCCTAAAATAATACTGTCCTTGAAATACTTAAAGAGCTTGCGGAACGAATTATAATGAGCTTCGTCAATAATAACCAGGCCAACATTGTTCAGGTCTACCATGTTTTCCTGAAGCCGGTTGTTCAGTGTTTCCACCATGGCCACGAAACACATATATTGATCATCATCTCGCAGCTCTTTTATATCACTGTTGATGATCTGGTTGGGTACCTGAAATGTATGGAGCATTCTGGAAGTCTGATGGCTGAGCTCAATGCGATGGGTAAGTACTACGACCTTTTTGCCTGTCTCCTCTATATACCGTCTGCTGATCTCTGAAAAGACCACGGTCTTACCCCCTCCCGTTGGTAATTGATACAGTAAATTCTTGTTATCTGTATTCTTTTTGATCTGGGAGAATATGGTAGATAAGTCCTGTAATTGGTAATCGTATAGGGTTTTTTCGATATGGTTTGTTTGTACTCGCAAATGCAGATTTTGATTGATTTAGTAACCCAATGAACCCATTGGGGGGCGTGCGTAAACCCCAATTTTGCAAAACTAGAGCATTTTAGAGCTTAAATGAAATTAAATACCCCGATTTATGAAAAAGTTAATAACCGCGGGTTGTTGATACTTTATTGAAGAGGCTTTCGCCACGCTGAAATCGGTAGTAATTTTCCAGGAGTTGCGGGACTACTGAAGATATATCTGAGACACTGGCCACGTGCGGCGTCATAAATATTTTCGGATGCCTCCAGAATGGATGATCAGGTTGGAGTGGTTCCTGGTGATATACATCCAGACAAGCGCCGCTTAAATGATCTGAATTCAACATTTCAATAAGATCTTTGTCTACCAGGTGTCCGCCTCTGGCCACATTGATCAAATAAGAATTCTTCGGTAATTGGGAAAGAAGCGATTTATTAATGATGCCTTTGGTCTGGTCTGTTAGGGGTAACAGGCATACCAGAATATGCGATTGTGATAGAAACAAACTCTTTCCATCTTCTCCAATATATGCAGTTACATTATCTATACTTTTAGGTGAGGTAGACCATCCTAAAACATTAAAATTAAGCTTATTAAGCTCTTCTGCTAATTTAGTCCCTAAAACACCCAGTCCCATAATTCCAACGGTAGTTTCACTATTCCTCT
>JBPEXP010000478.1:0-3123 GCA_052031475.1 Flavobacteriaceae bacterium
TTTAGTAGCAAAAAGGGCAGGATCCACATCAAAATAAAGATCATGGAGGTATAATTGTAGTTTCCGCTGGCATTGGCCTGCAAAACCAGGTAAAACCGGGGGATACCGATGAGTAGAATAAGTACTATTCCCAACCGGCTGCTAAACTTCAAAAAGGGAGACCACAAACTTCTGAAATACGACATCGATCCTTTAAAACGTTTAATTGAATAAAGCTGGCATAATCAGCTCCTAATTTAAGTTCTTATTCAAAAAGCCGACTGATATGCTGTAAAAATCTATCGATAAATGTCCTGGAAGCTATTGCTTAGCTGCATTTTATTACCGGCCGTACTTTGGGCGCAATCAGGACTTGAGGTAGCCCGGCAGCATATTGCCGAGAAGAATTACACAGCCGCAGAAAAGGTGCTCTTGAAAGAGGTCGATCAAGCCTCAACGGCAGAGCTGAGAGATCAATTAGGTGAAGTATATGCCTACCAGGAGCGCTGGGATGAAGCCATCGACATATATAAAGAACTCACTGAAAACCATCCTAAGAACGCGCGCTATTTTTTCAGATACGGCGGTGTCCTGGCAAAAAAAGCTCAGAATCAGAGCCCGCTAACAGCCTGGATTTACATTTCCCGGATTAAGAGCAGTTTTAAAACGGCCCTTAAATTAGATCCCCAAAATGTTGGAACGTTGTGGGCCCTAGTCGACCTTTATGTCTCTCTGCCGGGGATTGTGGGGGGCAGTTATGAGAAGGCGATCGATTACGCACTGATATTGGAAAGCATTTCTCCGCTTGACGGCCTTCTTGCCCTCGGTTATGTATATGAATACCAAAATGAACCTCAGAAAGCGAAAGCGTACTATCTGGAAGCCCTGGAAAGGATGGACCAGCTTAAACCTACAGGCAGGAATCAGCTGAACTACCAGATAGGTAAGATAAGCAGTGAATACGGACTTCAGATGGAGCGGGGCATCATTCATCTGAAACGTTATATTGAGCATTATACCGTTATGGATGGGGTGCCCCCGGAATGGGCCTACTACAGACTGGCCAGGATCTACCGCAAAAAGTCAGACCTGAAAGCCGCCCAGGAATCCATCGACAAGGCCCTTGGTATAAATCCGGAATTTAAGCCAGCACAGCGAGAGCAAAAGATTCTAAGCAGTCTAGAGTGATTTCAGGTAACCGCCATCGAGCGGGATGGATGCACCAGTAATAAAACCTGCCTTATCTGAGGCCAGAAAAGTAGCCAGATAGCCGTATTCGGATGGATCTCCGATTCTTTTCAGCGCGGTGAGCTCTTCCATTCGTTTGCTCACCTCCTCCTCCGGTATATTTAATGTTTCAGCCTTTTTTTTATTTAATTGCCTGAGTCTTTCTGTTTCGAAAAAACCCGTGAGTATATTGTTTACTGTTATACCATAGCTCCCAACATCGAGGCTGAGACTTTTTGCCCATGTGACTACTGCGGCCCTGATAGAATTTGACAAGGCGAGATAAGACAGGGGTTCTTTTACCGAGACCGATGCTACATTTATTATTCTTCCAAATTTCTGCTCTATCATGGATTCCAACGCCAGTTCAGTGGTGCGTACCGCTGTCTTGAACAGCAGATCGAATGCCTCCTGATAATCGTTCACCCGCTTTTCCAGTGCACCGCCCGATGCCGGCCCCTGAGTATTGTTTACCAGAATATCAACCTGATTCTGCTGAAAGTAACCCGCAATGACCCGATCGTAGGAGCTGTAATCAGTATAATCTACAGCCAGATAGGTGTGATTACCGTCTGTTTCTTTATTCAGCTGTTCAACCAGCCTTTGAAGTTTCTCCTCATTGCGGGATACCAGGGTTACTCTGGCACCGCTTCTGGCAAGTTGAATGGCAATGGCCCGGCCGATGCCAGAACTGGCACCCCCAACCAGGGCCTTTTTATGGTGGAGTTCTATTTTCATTAGATGTAGTCTTCACGAACAGGACAGAAAATATCCATAATCCGGCAGGCTGTTAAGGCCCTGGCGCTGTGTTTGCTATGAGATGGTATAACTACTAGCTCTCCGGGCTTATATTCCCTTATTTCGCCATCAAGGCTGAATTCAAAGCGCCCTTCCAGTACTTGCATGATCTGTTCATGATGGTGAGAATGCTCCGGCACCTCGGCACCTGCTTCCACCTCCCAAAAGGCCAGGGTCAATTTTTCCGTGTGGATCATTTTACCGTGATATCCCGGAAAATACTCCCTGCTGGGTATCTGCTTGAGATCTAAATTCATAGATTTTTGGTTATGACATTAAGCTTTAATCTACAATTGAGCTAATATAGTAAGATTTGAACGGGCACTTGCATTGACAGAGTTTAACTCAATAGCTATCTTTACCCGCTAATATTGGCCTTATGAAGATCCACTTTATCGCCATTGGCGGAAGTGCCATGCACAACCTGGCTCTGGCATTGCACCACAAGGGTTATACGATCAGCGGCAGTGACGACGTGATCTTTGAACCCTCCAAAAGCCGTCTGGAAAAGGCCGGCTTGTTGCCGGAATCTTTCGGTTGGTTTCCTGAGAAGATTCATGGCGAACTGGATGCAGTCATTCTTGGAATGCACGCCAAAGAGGACAACGCCGAACTGAAAGCGGCTCAAACGCTCGGCTTAAAGATATACTCCTATCCGGAATTCATTTATGAACAGTCTAAGGAGAAAACCAGAGTAGTAATCGGTGGCAGCCATGGCAAGACCACGATCACCTCCATGATTTTACATGTTCTTCAATACCACGGCGTGGAAGTGGATTATATGGTAGGTGCCCAGTTAGATGGTTTTGACCGCATGGTACATCTTACCAGTGAAAATGATTTTATCGTACTGGAAGGGGATGAATACCTGTCTTCTCCCATAGATAGAAGGCCAAAATTTCATTTGTACAAACCTCATATCGCACTGCTAAGCGGTATAGCCTGGGATCACATCAATGTTTTTCCCACCTATGAGAATTATGTAGATCAGTTCCGGATATTTGTAGATTCAGTCGCAGTAGGCGGCAGTATTACCTATAACAGCGAAGATCCTGAAGTTGAACGCCTCGTCACTGAATCTGCCAATACGATCAGGAAGATTCCCTATGAAACCCATCC
>JBPEXP010000479.1:0-3404 GCA_052031475.1 Flavobacteriaceae bacterium
GAATTAATACGCAGGAAAACTGCTAGTTATGCTAAGCAGTTGGTCAATCAAACGTATCCGGAAATGGAGGTTCTGAACGATTCCAAATTTCAATCTGCAGCTTACAGCGAAATATTTGTCAATGAGTCTTATATTACCAGACTGATGCCTTATGTAATTACCGGTGAAAACGCCTATATATCTTCTCCGATGGGACAACTCGTAGGCAGAACTCCACCTCAATCATATATAAATAAAGCTCAACAAAGCATTGAATATTTTACCGAGAACTCCGATGCCACTTATCAGTTATTGATTATAATCCGTACTTATCCTTTCGGGGATTTAATGAAAAATAGCCTTCGGATCTATGTGCTGGATAAGAAGCTGCTGCGATTAAAATATTACGACGAATTGGAGTATTTATGTGACGTGAGGGACGAACAGGCCCTGATCAAGGTCCTGCATTTCGCACTGGGAAGACTCAACTACGGCAACCCGTGATAGAGCTTTCAGGTGAAAGTTATTTTAAAAAACTCTGAATCGCAAGATCGTAGCTTTTTAGTCCGAAACCCAGGATGACGCCCTTGGCTCCGGGAGATATATAGGAAACGTGGCGATAATCTTCGCGCTTCATGGTATTGGAAATATGTACTTCCACAACGGGGGTTTCTATGGCTTTAACCGCATCACCGATCCCCACGGATGTATGCGTATACGAAGCTGCATTAAGCACTATTCCGTCATAGCTGAATCCGGTTTCCTGAAGCTTGTTGATGATCTCCCCTTCTACATTCGATTGGAAATAGTCCAGCTCTACCTTCGGGTATTTAGCCCTTAGCTCATCCAGATAATCTTCAAAACTCTGGCTGCCATATACTTCAGGCTCCCTCTTACCCAATAAATTGAGGTTGGGGCCATTGAGAATCAGGATTTTCATGGACTAAAAGTAGTAAAAACAGTGCAATGGGAGCTCGACTTTATCCCTTTTCAGATATTCCGTACTGATTAAAATCGCGATAGCCTGTTTTTGGATGGAATAGTAAATAGGATTCCGACGGTGGCAGATGAATAAGATCCGCCATCCAGGCTGACGTTGGTATAGGAAAGGTTGATCTCGGTTAAGGCGCTAAAGAGAAAACCTATGACCGGTCTTACGTACAGACCGCCGTCATTACCCTCATTGATCCCAATAGCATAGCCGCCATCTGCTCCAAAGGAGAAAGAGTTAGATGGCCAGACGCGCAATGAGGCCGCTGCCGGAACAAACTGTACATTAGGAAGATCCGCAAAGGGACTGGCTTGGTCAAACTTATCAGTAAAGCCTATGATGTAACCACTGGCCGGGCCCAGATCTACCACTTCACCCAGGGCCCACATATAACCCACATCCAATGCGGCTACCAGACTGAGCTGGTCATCGAGGTCACCCAGCGGGATCCCGCCTTGAAGACCAATTTTAAAACCTTCCTGGGCGAAGACCGTGTGGGACAATAAGGCTAGGATCAGAATGCAAAAGAATTTTTTCATGGATCGGGTTTTATTAAGAAACGACCAAAACTAGATTCTAATCTGCGGCTGCCCGCATTTTTGTTGTAAAACCGTCAAAAATGGTTGTGGAACCGGGCTCAGTAGCTGTTCCAACAGGATATAGAGTAATTTTAAAGGCTGATCTTCAATGTCTTGCCGTTGAAAATAGTTTATCGGACACAAAAAAAGCGGGAAACTGGTCCCGCTTTTTGTATTCACAGATAATTATCAGTTCCAAACATATCGGATGCCCAAACCAAAGCGGGCAGCCTCAGAACCCTCATCAAAGCTGATGTAGGGCCTCCAGTCGAATGAAAAGGCAAGCGGTACATCATTGATCTTAAAGTCTAAACCAACCAAGGGTCTCAGACCGGCATCCGAGTTGCCATCGGCAAAGAACATACCCAAACCTCCACCGGCAAACCACTGAAGGTTTTCTGCTCCGGAAAATCCACCGTGGTAGGCATAGAGCAGGTTTACCCCCGTTATGTCTCCAAAAAGGAGTTCGCCCTGGGCGGCATGCTGACCGCTAAAGAAATATTTACCGGAAAAACCCACCAGGGTCTCACCGTCACCAAAGTCCAGGCCCAATCCTGCGCCGGCCTTGTAAACCTGGGCCTGAGATGTCATCAATCCCAGTACCAGAACCATACATAGCAATGTGAAAAGCTTTTTCATAAGAATTCCATTTAGGTTAATATAGCCCGCCAAAGTTAAAAATTTCGATGTTGACGAAAAAAATTTTCAAGTTCTAAACTGGTATCTTTGATTCATGAACTGGCAGCAGGCCATAGCGGACTACAAATTCTATCTCCGGATAGAAAGAGGCCTGGCCCAAAATTCCATTAAAAGCTACATCAGGGATGTAGAAAAGTTGGTTTCATTTCTGGAAGAAAACGACATTTCTGAGAATCCCGTGGAAATCGGGCGTGAAACCGTTCAGCAATTCGTTTACGATGCTGCGAAACAAATAAATCCCAGGTCGCAGGCACGGATCATATCAGGCTTAAAAAGTTTTTTTAACTATCTGATCTTTGAAGATCTGCGTGAAACAAACCCCACGGAGCTCATCGAATCACCCAAAATTGGAAGAAAGTTACCCGATACGCTTTCAACGACAGAGATCGATCAGCTGATCGATGCCATAGACCTGTCTGAGCCTCACGGGGAGCGCAACAGGGCAATTCTGGAAACCCTCTACGGTTGCGGCCTGAGGGTCTCCGAACTGGTTAATCTGAAACTCTCAGATCTTTTCTTTGATGAAGGTTTCATCCGGGTTACGGGAAAAGGCAATAAACAGCGATTAGTTCCTATAAGTCCTACAACTAAAAAATTTATTGATCTGTATATACATCATGTGCGGCCACATCAAGTTGTTAAGAAAGGCCATGAAGATATTTTATTCCTCAATCAAAGGGGTACGAGGCTCAGCAGGGCCATGATATTTGAGATCATCAAAAAACTCAGGGGGCAAATAGGCATGGATAAAAAAATAAGTCCGCATACTTTTCGTCACTCCTTTGCCACACATCTTTTGGAGAACGGCGCCGATCTCAGGGCCATTCAACAGATGCTGGGTCATGAAAGTATTACCACTACGGAGATATACATGCACGTAGATCGAAGTCACCTCGCAGAGGTGGTTAAAAAATATCACCCGAGGAACTAAGTACAACTGCATTCGAGGAAGTCTTATAAACTCTAAAAGACAACTTTTACCCGTCGCCCTGATTTTAAGCGATGATATCCCGGACTACCTGGCCTGAAGATTCATCTTTGATGTGCTTATTTCATATATTTAGGGCTTATTCAAAAATGTTTATTCATGATCATAAGAAGCATCTACACCGCTTTAGCCATAATAGTCAGCTATATGGTCCAGGCACAATCATCTG
>JBPEXP010000048.1:0-1565 GCA_052031475.1 Flavobacteriaceae bacterium
TCTATGGTCTCCAGGCTGTTTTCGCTCAATATGATCTGTGCACCGTAGTACTTGGTAGCACCCTCCATGCGGGAAGCCGTATTTACCGTGTCTGAAATGATGGCTGTGTCATTGCGGTTCAAATCGCCGATAATGCCCATGACCAGTGGCCCTGTATGCATGCCAATGCCCACTGAAATTGGTCGGTTTCCCTCTTTGATCCTTCGTTGGTTATAGGTATGGATTGCTTTTTGCATATCAATGGCGGCGATTAGCGCATCCTCTGCATTTTTGGGAAATAAGGCCATGATACCATCGCCCAGATATTGGTTAACAAATCCATGATTTTTTTGAATGACCGGACCCATTTTTCCGACGAAAGAATTGACAAATTTGAAATTCTGCCTCGGAGTCATGTTCTCGGACAGTTGCGTGTAGTCCCGAATGTCACTGAAAAGGACGCATACTTCTTTTTCAACCTGATCACCCAATTCCACATCCGTGATCTCCTGGCGGCCTATGGATTTTATGAATTCAGTTGGCACAAACTTACTGGCTGCCTTGTGGATCCCTTTTAAACTCAGATGGGTCTTTATCCGACTAAGCAATTCATTCTTCGAGAAAGGTTTGCTGAGGTAATCGTTTGCCCCCACATTAAATCCGGTCACCAGATCGCTTACCCGGTTTTTAGCAGTGAGCATGACCACCGGTAATTCACTGGTCAGGTATATTTCCCTGATCTTTTCACAAACTTCGAAGCCAGACATGCCCGGCATCATTATGTCTAGTAAAACCAGGTCAAAACCCCGGGTCTCCCGGATTTTTTCCAGGGCTTCCCTGCCATTACGCGCCTCTGTAACCTGGTATCCTGCAAGACTCAGGTGATTTTCCAGTACTCGCCGGTTAACAGGTTCATCATCCACTACAAGTATGTGCTTTTCGAGTGTAGCTTTAACTTCTTGTGGCTCCTCGGAAGTTTCTGTGACGGAAGTGGAATTTTCCATTCTTTGAACTGTCTCTTTGTGGTGTTCATCAAAAGAGGGATCCTGTCTTGTGGTCTCGCTAAGGGGTAGGGTAAATGTGAACTTAGATCCCTTACCTAACTCAGAACTCACAGTTATTACGCCCCCGTGTAAATCTACCAGCTGCCTCGTTACGCTCAATCCAAGGCCTGTGCCCCCGTATTCCCTTATCGCGGAACCATCACCTTGTTCAAACGAATGAAATATGGCTTCAAAATTCTCCTTTTTGATCCCGATGCCTGTATCCTGGACCGAAATTGCCAGGAAATTACCTTCTTCTTCGGCGCTCAAACTGATCGTGCCTTTGTGCGTAAATTTGATCGCATTTCCTACAAGATTGTGCAAGATCTGTTGCAACCTGTTTTCATCGGCATCCACAAGGGCTACTTCTCTGCTAATGTCGTTTTTAAGGATTAAACTTTTGCTTGTTACTAAGGGCTGGGACAACCTGAGGATGACATTTGATACCGCATACACATCAACTGGTCTCAAGGAGAGCACCAGATCCCGGTTTTTGAGCTTGGAAAAATCAAGTACGTCATTGATCAGGTGGGATAGTCTGCG
>JBPEXP010000480.1:0-9554 GCA_052031475.1 Flavobacteriaceae bacterium
CGTAGGCCAACTGACTATCAGGGTCTGCCTGGTGCATTCGGTTTTCCTGAACAACATCCTTATCCCTGATCCTGTCTACGATCCTAGGAATAAAAATGATCCCAAATATCAGTACAACCAGGGAAACCCAGACATATGTATACTTTTTCTTCTTCACTGTTATTCTGCGATCCTGTTTCGTTTCTTTAGTGCCAGACGGTACTCGGCCAATATTACTTTTACGTCGTCTTCCATTTTATTGTTCAGGTCAGAGACGGAGGTGGCGTCAAAACCGTATTTGAGCCCCTGGTCTTCATCGTCGTCCCGCCCTCGTAGATTTCTCTCTTTATCGATTATAAAAACATATGGCGTCGCCAGGTTGTCATCCAGCGAATAGCCGGTCTCCAGTGAGTTAAAAACGGCATGTATCTCATCCGCCTCCGCAAAAACAAATTTCCAGTTTTTTATATCTGCCAGACCGGCCAATTCTTTCTGAAGTTCTTCGGCTTTGGCTTCAGTTCCCTTGGGAAGGAGCATGAGCATTTGGAAGTCGTTGAACTCGTAAAATCTCTTGTAAATTTTCTGATTCAGGTTAAAGGCATTCGCTTTCTTTACCTCCAGATCACTACCTAAAAAACCTAAAATGGTGATCTTGCCCTGTAATTGCTCAGAACTACCCGGTACATCCAGTTCCTTTATGTTTTCCTTTAAAATAGGAAGCCTTCCAAAATTTGTAACACCGGAAGCAAAAAAGAGATAGGCCACCAGGGGGAATACAAATAAGATGATTAAGACGAACTTCTTTTTCACGATTTGGCAATAGTGCTGCAAAAATAAAAAAGACGGTACTTTTACCGTCTTTTCATTTTGTTAATTCCTTATTAGAAATCCCAGGTCACAAAACCATCTTTAAAGACGGTATAAATATAATCCGCCTCATAGAGGAGAATAAATATCAAGTAGCTGACCAGGAAAATAGGGGTCCATACCACCGCCCTTCTCAAGGAGCTTCTCTCGTCACGCAAGTGCATAAAATCCCAGGCTATGTAGTAGGCTTTCACCAGGGTGAGCAGGATGAAGATCCAGTTGAGCAATTTCATGCTAATAAAAGTGTTCTGGGTAAGGACATCCGGCTTGGTAATACCCAGCCCCACTTCCACAGCAGTCACAATGCTGAGAAAGATCAACACGCCCCAGATCTTCTGGGTGTTCGACTTAAATTTTAGTAAGCCCCTAAAAATTTCTAGTTTATGTTCGTGTGCCATGGACGCGATTCAATTTTATACCAGATAGAAAAACGTAAATACAAATACCCATACCAGGTCTACAAAGTGCCAGTACAACCCAACCTTCTCAACCATTTCATAATGACCCCTCCGTTCATAGGTGCCCAGTATGATATTGAAAAATATGATAATGTTGATCACCACGCCGGAAAAAACGTGGAATCCGTGAAATCCTGTAATAAAGAAGAAGAAATCTGCGAAGAGCCGGTTGCCGTATTCATTGTGAATCAGGTTGGCCCCTTCCACTACTCCTACAGCATCCTTGATCCTTCTGAGTGATTCTTCCCTGGTTAATAAGGTCTTTTCCCCATTTTCAATAGTTTCCGTACGGATCAGGATATTAGGGTTTGCCAGCAATCCTTCGGTAACCTCATTCACAGAGTAAGAAGGCAAGGCCTTTCCCTCATAATACCAGACCCCGTTACGTTTTTCGTGGTTGACTCGCTCATCGGGTATAGTTTTGGCAAAATCGGCGAGGGCTGCCCGATCACCAGTATCAGCCTTGACAAATTGAAGGATTCTGCCACCCTTGGTCTCAATGGCCCCGTAATCTCCCTTGATAAAAGTGGCCCATTCCCAGGCCTGGGATCCAACAAAGATGGCCCCTCCGATAATAGTCAGGAACATATAGAGGATGACCTTATTCTGCATCATCCTGTGACCTGCATCCACAGCAAGTACCATGGTAACGGAAGACATGATCAGAATAAATGTCATAAAGGCCACGTAATACATAGGGTAATTACCGTGAAAAAAAGGCACGTGGGTAAATACCTCATCGGCAATGGGCCATGTCTCTATAAATTTAAACCTGGAAAAACCATAGGAAGCTAAAAATCCTGAAAACGTGAGGGCATCCGATACGATGAAAAACCACATCATCAGTTTGCCGTAACTGGCACCGAGAGGTCTGTTACCTCCTCCCCAAACCGGACCTTCAGTGGCTGTGGTGACCGATGTATCCATAAATTAAATTTGGTCTTGAATGATTACTCGCAAATTTACATTTTTTTAGTACAAACAAAAGTCCATTTGGGCAACAAAACAGCATATTTTTCAATATTATCGGAAGAAATAGAAAAACAGCACCAGGTATATCCAGAGAATGTCCAGAAAATGCCAGAAGCTGGCTCCCAATTCAAGTCCCAGCATATTATCTGCACTGTATTTTCCTTTGAGTTGGTTGTAGAGAACCACGAGCAAGCTGATCAACCCGGCTACCACGTGTGCAATATGTACAGCTGCAATAAGGAAAATATAAGACATGGTAATGCTGCTTGTTGGTCCGGTAAAATAGTATCCCTGACCGATCATCTGGGAAAATCCCACAAACTGCACACCAATAAAGGCCACACCCAAGATGAGGGTCAGAATCAGATATCTACTGCATACGCTCTGATTGTTATTTGAAATGGCCCTCTTTGCGAGGATATAGGTCAGGCTGCTGGTGATGATGATAATCGAGCTAAAAATGAATGCCGATGGGATTTGATAATCAGTCAACCAATCATCTCTTCTACTGCTAACGATGTATGCGCTGGTCCAGCCGGCAAAACCCATAATCAGGCTGGCCATTCCAAACCAAAGCATCATCTTTTTTGCCCTGGCGTTCTTTTCCTTAGCACTCGCTTGGGTAACGTCCATAATCTCTACAGGTATTTGTCCACCACATAGGTGATTTGCATTAATGTTATGTAGCTGACACTAGCCAGCATCAGCCATCTTGCTGTTTTATTATCTCTCTTTTCGTACAGCCTGAGAGCAAAGGCCAGCATCACCAGTCCCATCATAAGCACCAAAATGGCAGCCGGTAACGACAGATGTAATCTTCCTGTAATTCCGAAAGCCGGTATGACCGAAACAATGATCATCCAAAAAGTATACATGATAATTTGAAGCGCCGTACCCTTGTCTTTTTTACCTGTGGGTAACAACTTAAAACCGGCCTTGCTGTAGTCATCGTCCAGGATCCAGCCAAGAGCCCAAAAGTGCGGGAACTGCCAGAAAAACTGGATCATAAACAAGGTGCCGGGTTCTATGCCGAAGCGATCGGTTGCAGCCACCCATCCCAGCATAAAAGGAATAGCCCCGGGAAAGGCACCTACAAAAACTGCGAGGGGAGTTCGCGTTTTTAAGGGAGTGTAGACACAGGTGTAAAGAAAAATTGAAATGGCCCCAAACATGGCCGTTTTCGGACTTAAATAATAAAGAGAAACAATGCCGATAACCGTCATTACCACGGCGATGAACATGGCTGTTTGTACACTCATCCGGCCTGCAGCCACTGGACGGTTCCTGGTCCTCTTCATCAATGCATCCAGATCCTTTTCTATGATCTGATTGAATGCATTAGACGCTCCTACCATAGCATAGCCGCCAAAGGCGAGAAGCAGAACGGAAAGCATGTCGATCTCATATGTGCCAAGCAGATATCCGGCAATGGACGAAAAGACCACACTTATGGCCAGCCGTGCCTTGGTGATTTCCTTAAAATCGGCAAAAATGGAAGAGAGAGAAATGCTTTTCGCTGAACTGACCGCCGTCTTCATCCTTGTTGGTATCATTCCCATTCCGGCACATCGCGGCCAGTAAGGGTCTGCAAAGATAAGGCCCACCGTTTATTATTGCAACGAAACAAGGCGTACTTCGCTTTATGGGCCAGTGAAATTTTTCTTAAAAAAAGAAAGTACTTAATAGGTGGAAATAAAAAACCCGGCCTATGATTCGCCGGGTTAATTATTATTCTTTCTTAGTTTATTGCAGCTTAAAAGTAATCGGGATACTGAAAGGAACCCTTACAGGACGTCCTCTTTGCTTCCCGGGTGTCATTTTAGGAAGTTTTTCAATAATCCTCAATGCTTCAGCCTCCAGGTTCTTGTCCGGCCCGCGATAGCGGATATTGCCGATACTTCCATCTTTCTGGATGGTAAACATCACGTTAACACGACCTTGAATTCCCATTTCCTGAGCGATTTCGGGATAGCGGAAATTCTTACGGATATGCTTCTGCATCATTTCATTAAAACAAGCCCTCTTGTCACTGGCGCCTTCGCATCCCGGAAAGATCGGCACGTCTTCGATCACTGCAAATGGAACATCGATATCTTCTTCTACCTCATCTACCATTACATCTTCCACTTCAATCACTTCTTCTTCCTGACTGGTTTCTGTAGACTCAATAACGGTTTCCTCAACTTCTTCCTCGTCTTCCACAACTTCAATAACCTCGGGGGCAGCTGGTGGCGGCGGAGGTGGAGGGGTCTTGATCTGCTCTGTCATCGGCACTTCTTCATCCAGTGAATCCTCTACATTTAGTGAAATATCATACTCATTAGCCTTTTCGTATGTCTTCCATTCCAGGGCACCGTAAACCAATGCCATAACTACGGCCAGGCCTAGTACAAAATAGAGACCACTGTTTTTTCGAAGGTCTACTTTTGGATTCTTTTTAGGTTCCATGTTACTTTGATTTAATCTTCGCTAATTTAACTATTAATTTACGAAATAAGCAATTAATATTTCCATTTTAACCTGGATTTAGGCGAATAAAGACGCCTGATTACCAAAAGCGCAACCACAATACCGGCAATATTGGCTACGAGGTCCAGAAATTCTCCTCTCCGGTTCTCTGTGTAAGCCGATTGAATAAGCTCCAGCAGCGAACTGTACACCAGCATTACAGCCCCGCTTACCAGCATGGTAGCCCCTATGGCATATGCGCCCCGGCTTCGTTCCCGAATAAAGTGGCACGCCAGCAATGTGGCTATCAGATAAAAGGTAAAATGGACTGCCTTGTCTAAAAAAGGAACCGGAATGTCTATTCCTTTTTGCTCAGAGAAATCATATAAGCTTAGAAAAGTAATCAAAGCCATCCATAAGAAAAATCCGAGGGTAAAAGTGTGGTTTCTAAGCGCCAATTAATTCTTTATAAGCCTCATCCGACAGCAGATCGTCTATTTCAGAAGGATCGGAGATCTTGATCTTAATGATCCAGCCATCGCCATAAGGATCCGAATTAACCACTTCGGGTTTTTCCTCCAGCTCCTCGTTAAAAGCAGTGATCTCACCACTTAACGGAAGGTAGAGGTCAGAAACCGTCTTTACTGCCTCAACCGTCCCGAAGACTTCTTCCCGGTCCAGGCTTTCGTCCAGACTTTCAACTTCTACGTAGACAATGTCGCCAAGCTCTCCCTGGGCAAAATCTGTGATTCCTACGGTGGCCTCATCACCTTCTACACGAACCCACTCGTGGTCTTTGGTATATTTAAGTTCGGATGGGATATTCATGAATTTTCAATTTGTAATAATGGGATTTTTGTGACCTCGGCCAGTCTATCCCAATTGATTTGCCAGCAAATGTACACGTTCTGATGAGTAAATCAAACAAAAATTCCCTCCCCATTATTAGAGAACAAAGGGCGAGCGTCAGGCGATTGGTTTAGCTGCAAAAAACTAATTCCCAAAGTTATATCTCAGGGTAAAGCCGGTGTTGATGGTGGTCTGTGGAAATGCTGTAGATACGGCAAATTTGGAGAAACTGTGATCGTAGAAGAAAAGCGCATTCAGATTTTTACTCAGTGCGTAATCTGCGGTGAACTTAATGGAGAGTAAGTTCTGCCCGGATGTGATCTGGTTGTTGTCTATGTCCAGGTTACGGATAATGGTCACGTTGTCACGGAGCGATACGTCTGCCTTCAGGTTAAGATCACCTTTCAGACGCTGTTTTTCCCCTGCAATCCGGGTAACTACTTTAACATCCTTAAACCGGTATCCTAATCCTAAGGTATACTCCTTACCATTGATCTCGGTGAGCAGGGAGTTGTCAAAACTGAGGGATAAGGCCCTGTCCGTTCTCATCTCAGCCAGGACGCTCATTGAATTGCTCATTTCAAAGTCCAGTCGGATCAATGGGTTAAATTGATCAGACAGCACTACGTTATTTATAAATTGTTCCGGGATCAGATCCTGGTTTTCAGAATTGATCGGCGGCAGGCCATCATTGATCAACTGTTGTCTCTCCAGATTGGTTTGAAACAGGTTGATGCTGTAAACAGCCCGATATCCGTGACTTAGGGAGAATCGCTTGAATTTCTTTCTAAACCAGCGGTTCTTCATCAGGCCTGTGTATTTGATATTCCAGTTGGGCAATGGTATCTGCCTGAAAGCATCCAGGTTTACCCGCTCCGCACTCTGACCGGTGTAGGCCGCAAAAAATGCAGGCAGCAGTACTTCCTGGTTGGTCTTACTGAAACGGGTTGGGAAGCCATCGGCATCTACACCTTCATCCGGTAGTCCGCGATCCTGAACCTGTCTGTTGGCAATGATGATACGGTTTTCTTTAAAAGTGTCAAACGTATTAGAAACCAGCTCATCACTTCTGCCGAAAGAAGTTCCGATCATGATGGTAGAAATGCTGAAATTCCCGGAATTAAAAGGGGTCTGAGGTATGTATTCACCGTCTTCAACCTTAAAATTCTCCTGGAAGGTTCGCGACGACTGACGATCGGCAATCAAATCAATAGTCAGGTCAGAAATCGGCTGGGCTGTGGCTGTGATATTCAACTGTTTGTTGGTCCGCCTGATAAACTGCTCGTTAAAATTGGGGAAAACAGTCAGCCATCCGTTTCTGGCGGCCTCAAAGCGCACATCGGCCTGGCTGCCAAAAACAAAGCCGAGAGATGGCCTGGTAGTACCAATGAATCCAATTGATTGTGTATAGCCCGGTAAGACCTGTCCATTATTCTGGCTGTAATTTACATTGAGCCTTTTCACCATGGTCACCACGTCGATCAGTGTATTCACAACGGGTCCGGTTTTGCCCTTGCTTTTCTTTGGCTTGCCATCGGCAGTATTTCCTGCCTTATCTACGCGTACCTCTACATCATCTCCTTTACCATCCCTTTTCTTCAGGCCGATGATATCATAAAACCTGGGCATGCTAAAGGCCGCGGTGATGCTGTGCGTATTGGCGTTCTGAACGGTATTTATGTCTTCCCCTGTTACTTCGCGAATGGCATCTCCACCCCTCTGCCAGTCAAAGTTACTGGTATAGGTATACTGAGTATTCAGAAAATCCAGGAAAGGTATCTTGTTCAGTGGTATATCGTAGTTGACCTGAAACTGCTGGGCATGCCTGTTGGGCTCTCCCACATCAAAAAAGCCGTCCCAGAGGGCCAGATCCTGATTGATTCCGGAGTCCGGATCTCCCGGCACGTTGAAATAATTCCTCACAATACGGTTATTGGAGGTGGTCAGGTTCAGCCTCAGGGATTTGGACAGACTATAATTCAGGGCGTATTGCCAGTTGAAGAGATAATTTCTCTGCTGTAAAAGCGGCAATTGGAGTCGCTCCACGCCGGGCTCCAGTACATCCCTGAAGCGCTGTTGGTTGAATTGGCGGTTGATGTCTGACTGTACGGCCAGACTGGCTGGGAGCAGGTTAAAATTGAGGTCTTTCAGCCACTGCCAATACCTGCTTCTTAAAATGGAATCGTTTTTGGCAAACGGCTCCACCGAAGCCGGCTTAAAATTGTAATTGTAGACAAAGCCTGCCTGAACGCTTTGATCGCGCAATTCCGAGATCTCAAAATCGCGGTGATCCGTTTCATTGTAAGAATAGTTGAAAGTAAAATTCTCTATATCAAAGAAATTCTCCTCGGCCTCTTCGCCCCTGTTCTTGCGCACCCCAATAAAGTTGATGCTGGTTCTTTTGGTATAATCTTCTGCCTGTTCTTTAATGGCGTCCGCTTCTGCCTGCGTATTGGCAGCATCAATTCGGTCATCCAGCTTCAAATCGTCATAGACCGGGTCAAATTCCGGTGTGATCAACTCCTCGGAGATGCCGTAATTAAAAGGCAGCTGAATATTCCATTTTTTAGGTAGGAGCTGTCCCAATTCCACATTGGTCACAACATCGTAGCCAATGGCATCTTCCCGCAATCGATCATTGGGCCTCTGATCAATGGCACCAAAACCTGAGGTACTTAAGGCCCCAGTTGCAGAAACGTTGGCAAAATCGGCCATGTTTGCATCCAGGGAGGCTGTGGCTGCCCAACCGCCGTCATTGTCGAAGCCAGCCAGTCGCAATTCGTTGAACCATACCTCGGCCCTGGCTGGGATATTATCGATATTCTTTACTCCCAGCATAACGCTTCGGATACTTCCCAGCGAGGGATTACCCTTAATTCCAATCCGGATCTGACCCAGGGTTCGCGGGTCAAACTCATTTACCTCCACCACCTGGTCGCCTATAACTTCATAGAATCTCAGGTCGGTGAGCGACTGGTCTGAAATGCCTTGAGCCTTCACCCTTCTCAGGTCTTCCAGAGCAATATCCAGTTCGTTGATAGAAGGCCAGATCACTTCAGGACTTACCGAGCCAAAAGGCGTGAATTGCAACGGCACTTCCACCTGATAGAAGTTATCGGTAAAATCCGTACCCATCCTGATAAAACCGGCTACGGGCACATCGTCATTCAGGTAGTCCGAATCGGCTATTTTTTCGGAATGCATAAACATTTTCAGGCGCTGATACTGCCTCATGTCTATGTTCACATTTTTAAAGACACCCCTGGAGTCTTGGGGTTCCAGGTTCTCGAAGCGAAAAGACAGGGACTGCTCGTTTTGCCTGATGATCGTATTGTTGTTATTCAGTTGTTCTCTTTGTACACCGGGAGGCAATACATATGGGATAGGCGATCTCTGGCCATTTTCCTCAATATTCACCGTATTGACGTCCACAAAGGTCACATCATCCTCAGGTGGGTCCTCCCCTGTTTGTAGTGTATTGGTATAATTTCGCCAATCGCCCCTTACCAGGTCTAGGGTGGCAAAACGCAATACTACCGGGGTATCAAATCCGGTGAGGTACATGCGCATATAACTGATCGAGCGGAAATCTACGATTCCTCCAACAGCATCGGTAAAATCACTCAGCGGGATCTTGTACTGGATCCACCGCCTGTTTAACTGGGTACCATTGGGAAGTGTGGGAGTTACACCCTCGTTGATATCGGTCACATAGAGGTCATCTACAGTAGTGCCCGGTTCTATAGGTATACGATATTCAAAATAACTGTTGATCGTATTCATGGTCAGGTCACGGTCTACATCCTCTACGTCAGGCAATGTAGTAGAACCCCTGTTGGTATTGGTTACGGCTACAGGCGAGTTTCCTTCCACGTTGTTAAAATCAAAATAGCGCTCCAGAATATCCCCGTCCCTGTTCAAGTAGTACTGGTAATTATCCAGGGCAGGATCTTCTGCAGGGCCGTTATATCCCTGCAAGGC
>JBPEXP010000481.1:0-2287 GCA_052031475.1 Flavobacteriaceae bacterium
CTCACCGAATATCTGGTGAAATCAGTGAAAGGTCCGGACAGTAAAATAAAATTGGCTATCGATATTCCCAACATCGAGCTCGGAATTGATACGGCCATCCCACTGGGATTGCTGATCAATGAAACCATCACCAATTCGCTCAAATACGGCATCAAAGATGATGCGGAGGGCGAGATTCATATCGAACTCAAAAAGAAGGGCGAAAGCGATTACGTGCTTACCATTGGCGATAACGGAGTAGGTATCTCGGAAGCCGTGGATCCAAAAACCAGCAAATCACTTGGACTAAAACTCATCTATAACCTTGCCCGACAACTTAAAGGGAACATTACCCGCGACTGGTCCAGGAAGGGTACCAACTACATTGTGCAATTCAAGGATATCGGGCACGAGCCCTTCCATTCAATGGCCTGATACGGAACGGGAGTTGTCTACAATCGGGTCTTTCCTTTTTATCTATATTTAGGGTTCAATTATAAAAATCAACCATATGCGCCAATTGTTCTGCGCCCTGTTCATTTTGTATGGCACGGTGTTATTTGCCCAGGACTATTTTCTGAAGAAATACGAACCGTATAACAACAATATCTCATCTCCTGAAGAATTTCTGGGCTATGGCATTGGGGAACACCACACCCGTCATGACCGCATAGTGCACTATCTGGAAACCCTGGCAGCTCAGTCAGAACGGGCAGAACTCATTGAGTATGGCCGAACGCATGAAGGCCGTCGGCTCGTTATGCTGATCGTTTCCAATCCGGAAAACCTGGGTAATTTGGAAAATTTGAAGGAGCAGCATCTTGCCTTTACGGATCCCACTCAAAATGTGACAAATTATACCGAAGTACCGGTCTTTATCAACCTGGCATACAATGTACACGGCAATGAACCTTCGAGCTCTGAAGCCGCCATGTTAACTGCCTATACCCTTGCTGCCTCAGAAAACGCAGAAATCCGGAAATATCTGGATCATGCGGTCCTGTTTCTCGATCCGACCATTAATCCTGACGGGCGGGACCGCCATACTCAGTGGGCCACTACCTACCAGGGTCATCCTTTAGTGGCCGACCCCCAGGATGCCGAGCACAATGAATACTGGCCGGGAGGAAGGACCAATCACTACTGGTTTGATCTGAACAGGGACTGGCTCCTCGGTATCAACCCTGAAAGCAGGGGAAAGCTCAGATGGTATCACCAATGGTATCCCAATGTGGTGACTGACTTTCACGAAATGGGAACCCAGAGCACCTATTTCTTTGAACCGATGAAAGCCAATGGCTCCCTGAACCCGATTATGCCCAGGGAGAATTACGAGGATCTCAACAACCTTTTTGGCGAGTATTTTGCCAGCGCCCTGGACAGCATTGGCTCACTTTATTTTACGCGGGAGGTTTTTGACGGAACCTATCCGGGTTACGGTTCTTCCTATCCCGACCTGCAAGGCGGCCTGGGCCTGTTATTTGAGCAGGCCAGTTCTCGGGGTCACAAACAGAAAACCCCTTTCGGTGAGATCACATTTCCATTTACCATTCGCAACCAGTATGTATCCAGCATTACCACGGTGAAGGCAGCGGTTGAAAATAAAGCAACACTCAGAAAGTACCAGCAGGATTTTTTCAAGAGCGCGTTAACCAGGGCATCAAGCAGCAGGATCAAAGCTTATCAGTTTGAAGAGCCCTATGATGCAAACAGGGTGAAGGCCTTTATAGATAAATTGCTCTTGCACAAGATCGATGTTTACCGTACGGCTGATCAAAAATTTGTGGTACCCACGCGTCAGCCCCAGTACCGGATGGTCCAGACGTTCTTTGAAACTTATGACCGTTACCGGGATAGTGTGTACTACGATGCCTCGGCCTGGTCCGTGGCCAATTTTTACAACATGAAGTACCGGCCCTTGAACAGCGTTCCCACCGGTGAAAAGATCAGCACTACCGAAGAGCTGAACCAAACCCGGACCCTCAGCCAAACGGATTACGCCTATATCATTGATGGAGATGATTACAATGCAATAGCTCTGCTGCATGCTTTGCAGGAAAAGGAGCTTGTGCTTTCCGCAGCTTTCAAACCCTTCTCTGCTCAGACCAACGCAGGGGTCAAGGAATTTAACTACGGCAGTCTTGTGTTGGCGGTCTCATTGCAAAAATTCCCCTCTGAGGAAGTGTTCAGTCTATTAGATGAGGCCAGGAAAAAATACGATGTGCCGGTTTATTCAGTACAATCAGGCTATCACGACAAGGGAATAGATCTGGGAAGCAGATACGTGAAAGCGCTCAAAAAACCTAAA
>JBPEXP010000482.1:0-2535 GCA_052031475.1 Flavobacteriaceae bacterium
GCTGGTAACGTCATTATTCAATTTTTCTTGTTTAGGCGCATTCTCAATGTCTAAACATTTCTTAAAGCGGATATACGATTCTTAAATTTTTGTAGTTTTACAATCAGATGAAGGCTGTATTTCAAAAAATAACGTCTACTTTAATGTCAGCAATTGTGCTGTTTTCCACGATGTCTTTTACTGTGGACATGCACTTTTGCGGAGACCATCTGGTTGATTTTAGTTTCGCTCAGAAGGTAGATACCTGTGTGATGAAATCTGAGATGAAGTCAACAAAGGGTCAGTGTTCCATGAAGGCCATGAAAATGAGCATGGACTGTTGCTCGGATGTGGAATTTGTTTTTGACGGCCAGGACGATCTGAAAATATCCTTTGAGCAACTTTCTTTTGACCAACAGCTGTTCATCGCCTCTATTGCATATTCCTATCTTACTCTTTTAGAAGGGTTTGATGATAATGAAATACCTTTTAAGGAATATTCTCCCCCACCTCTGATACAGGACGTTCAGATCCTGCACCAGACTTTTCTCATTTGATTTTTAGACGGTAGCCTGCTCTCTCTTGTCAGGCACTCAGCCCAATGAATAAATTCATAAGGGCAAAACGCGATTCTATACATGTTGTGTTTACTGTCTAATTATCAAAGCGTATGCTTAACAAAGCGATTAAATTCCTCATAGAAAATAAGTTGGTGGCCGTACTTTTCCTCGCCCTTTTTGTGGGCTGGGGTATTGTACATGCTCCTTTTAAATGGGACATTGGCATTTTGCCCAATAATCCGGTGGCCGTTGACGCCATTCCAGACATTGGCGAAAATCAGCAAATTGTATTTACCAGGTGGGATGGTAGATCTCCACAGGATATAGAGGACCAGGTCACCTACCCGTTAACCACATCCCTGCTGGGAATTCCCGGGGTAAAGACTATCCGCAGCTCCTCGATGTTCGGTTTTTCCAGCATCTATATCATATTTGAGGAGGATGTTGAATTCTACTGGTCCAGGAGCCGAATTCTTGAAAAATTAAATTCACTTCCTGCAGGTATTTTACCCAACGGGGTAACGCCTTCGCTGGGTCCCGATGCCACAGCACTCGGCCAGATATTCTGGTATACCCTGGAGGGCAGGGACAAAGAAGGCAATGTGACGGGTGGATGGGACCTGCATGAATTGCGAAGCATACAGGATTACTATGTAAAATACGCCCTTTCCTCAGCCAGCGGCGTATCAGAAGTTGCCTCCATAGGCGGCTTTGTTCAGGAGTACCAGATTGATGTGAAACCTGAACTGATGCGCCAGTACAATATCCAGTTAGCGGATATAGTAAAAGCGGCTAAACAAAGCAACCAGGATATAGGGGCCCAAACTTTAGAAATCAATCAGGCTGAATACCTGGTACGCGGCCTGGGCTTCATCAAGTCTATTGCAGATATCGAAAACGCGGTTGTAGATGCCGAAAATTACACATCGATTCGAATTAAGGATGTAGCGGAGGTTCACCTGGGTCCTGCCACGCGGCGAGGGCTTTTAGACAAGGAAGGAGCCGAGGTGGTGGGAGGCGTTGTAGTGGCTCGTTACGGAGCCAATCCCCTGGAAGTTATCAATAACGTAAAAGATCAGATCGCAGAGCTGTCAGCAGGACTGCCTTCCAAGGAGTTGGCAGATGGTCGCACTTCACAGCTGACCATAGTTCCATTTTACGACCGTACTGAACTCATTCAGGAAACTTTAGGAACGTTAAACGAGGCCCTGACCTATGAAATTTTGATCACTGTCCTTGTCATCATTGTCATGGTGTTTAACCTAAGGGCATCCATCCTGATTTCCGGATTGCTGCCGGTTGCGGTCCTGATGGTCTTTATCTCGATGAAATTATTTGGGGTAGATGCCAATATTGTGGCCCTTTCCGGTATCGCTATCGCCATCGGGACTATGGTAGATGTGGGGGTCATCCTTTCGGAAAATATCATCAGGCACCTGGATGAAAATGACGAGCTACCTGAAAAAGAGCAACTAAGTATCAATGAGGTAGTGTACAATGCCACGGCTGAAGTTTCAGGGGCTATATTAACCGCCGTACTGACCACCATTATCAGTTTCATCCCTGTCTTTACGATGGTAGGGGCCGAGGGCAAATTGTTCCGTCCCCTGGCATTCACCAAAACAATGGCCCTGACAGCCTCCATCATAGTGGCCCTTTTCCTGATTCCGCCTTTTGCGGCCATCTTCTTTAAAAGAAAAAGAAGTAAGAGCATTATAGGTTATGTTTTTAGCGCATTACTGATCATTTCAGGGCTTGTGGCGGTAGTATACGGATACTGGCTGGGACTGGTGCTCATGGCCTTTGGGACCATCAGACCGCTGAAAAATCCCGAACTGGCTTCCCGTTTGTTCAATGGGTTTACACTGACAGAAAAACAGGCATCCCGTCTGAATATCATCATTTCAGCCATTGCCATCATCTTTCTTTTAGCCACCTATTGGAGACCGCTCGGATTTGACCGAAGTGTGGTGATGAACCTGGTTTTTGTAGGTAT
>JBPEXP010000483.1:0-4547 GCA_052031475.1 Flavobacteriaceae bacterium
AACACTTTATTTTAAAATCGTAATCTATTGTTTATCAGATAATTAGATGGCCAAGCAAATTTATGGCACGCTGTTTGGTATCTATTTAGCGGATGTAAATAGTTGCATCCGGAACATAAATCAAGAGGTTATGAAAAGGTTAGTCAATTACTTCGCAATTATCCTGCTGGGTATTACCTATATGCAGGCTGAAGTCGGGAAAAGCAGTCCGATGAGTTATTACAATTACGGCAAGTCTTTCATTTTTGTGGAAGACGGGATTACTTTTTCGGTATATCCGGATGGAGAATTTGACTTCTATATCAATAACCGGGTAGCCGTTGGAGCCCAGGTGAATGTGGGCTATAGCAGCATTACCTTCAACTCCGGGTTCAACTATAACCCATTTGTTCAGTATGACGATTACGGTGCAGTGATCCAGGTAGAGAACGTACCTATTTTCTATGACTTTTACGGAAGGGTAAGTCAGATTGGCAATATCAATGTTTGGTATAGGAACGGAATGGTCAGGCGCATTGGCGGTCTCAGGATCTATTACAACAATCTGGGTTACTTTGACTACTATACAGGCTATATCAATGGTTTCAACAGATTTTATGTCTACAGGCCATATCACAGGTTCTTTATCAGGCCCGCTGTTGGATTTTGCCAGGTATTTACCAGGCCTTACAGACGATATTATCATCCGGTACGATATACCTATTATGCACCTTACAGGTACAACCACCGAAGGGTTTACGCCACGGTTGGCAGGCCATATCGTCACTATGACCGGGGTTATCACAGGGACAGGATCTACAGGAATGACAGGCGGGTAGCTGTTCGGGATAACGGACGCAGAAACGAATACGGCCATGTTAGAGGCAATGACAGGATCGTAAGGAATAGTGCCGATCAGCGCACGAGAACGGTTAACAGGAGTACTCAGGGACGTATTAATGAAGGCAGCAGAAATGGACAGAGGAGAATTTCTGAAAGCACGAGAAGTACCCAGCGCAGAAATTCTGATGCCACCAGAAGCAATACAACCAGGACCAGAGTTGCCAGAAGTTCTGACAATGAAGGCAGACGTGTTAGCCGAAATATCCAGAGCCGTGAAAGACAGGTAGGCCAGAGCAATGCCAGAAGGAGTAATTCCTCAACCAATGCCAGGACACAAAAGGCAAGGGTAGAAAGCAGGCGAAGTGTCACAACCCCCAGGGAAAAATCAGTGACCAGGTCGCACGATAGGTCGAGAAAGCTCAAGTCGGATCAGCCAAGGTCCAGGACTTATGAAAGAAAAGTGACTTCCTCCAGGAAGGTAACTGCCAAGCCGTCAAACAGGACATCGCGAAGCTCATCTGTGGCGCGTAGCAGTTCTTCAAAAAGAGGCGATGGCAGGAGTTACAACCGTAGCTCTTCCAGGAGTAGGACCAGCGAAGCACCTAAAAGGAGCAGCCGGGTCAGGAGGAAATAAAGATAGTTTTTAGGTTGGTTAGTTGTTGGGCCCTGCGGTGGATTCTTCCCCGTGGGGCTTTACCATTTCAGCCATTTAGACAAGATCCCAAATACGTCTTCAGAGATCCTGAAGCGGTACAGGGCTCCCAGGTACATGAGCCCCATCAGAGCGCTCTTTAAAAGAATGTTGAGCACCGGGTGGAAGGGGAACTGAAGGAAGTAGAATAAGGCACAGATCAACAGCAATAGTGAAAACACTTTGAATGTCTCCGCCGTAAAAGGCTGCATTTTAAATTTGCTCCCCACATAGATCAGCTTAATACAGTTATAGCACGAGATCGCCATAAAGCTGGCCATGGCAGCACCGTTGATGCCAAAGCGTGGGATCAGCCATAAATTTAAAAAAACAGTCAGTACGGCCAGAATTACGCCCATGATCAATAGAGCTTTGTAATAGGACGAATTAAACAAGATCGCATTGTTGTTGCCCAGGAGTGCATCAAAGACTTTGGCAAGTCCAATGAGCAGAACTACCACAAAACCTCCCCTGTACGACTCAGGCAGCATTGCATAGAGATCGTTCAAATTCAAAAGGATCAACAAGAAGATAAAGCCCGATACAATAAAAAGTGTCAGGGAGCTTTTTCTGTAAAGCCCTGTCAGTTCCGCTCTATCTCCATTATTTAGGATTTCTGCGGTTAACGGATAGGTGATCTGATGCATGGCCCTGGAAGGAACAGCAATAACGGTTGCTATAAAAATCGATACAGTGTAGTAGGCTACGTTTTCGATGGAAATAAACTGATTGATCATAAAACGATCAATTTCCAGAAGGATAACGGCTACCGAACCTCCCAAAAAAATAAAAGAACTGTAGCTTAAAACCTCTGCTTTGTTTTGAGGAGCCCTGATGCTGATCTTCGGCCAGCTTAGGCTATAGGCATACAGCTTCATTACGAGTGTCCGAAGCAAATAAATGCCGACCAATACTTTGAGAAAATCTTCCGGTGTCAACCATTCCAGGTGAACCAGAACCAATGCGAGGCCAATTAGCAAGCGGGCAAATACTTCCTTCATAAAATTGCCGAAAACGGATTTCAAGTGGACTTTCGCCCAGGAATAGAAGACTTCAAAATACGCCATGGCCATACCGATGAGGAAGATGTACCAGACATAGCCTCTGACGATCTCGTTCTCCCTGGCTAGAAACCCGGCGATAACTTCATAGGAAAGGAAACTCAACAGGGCTATAGGAAGTATAAGAAACAAAGGGATCAACAACATAAATGAGAGGAAGTTCTTCTTTTCCTCTTCATCACTATAGCTGCTGAAAAACTTTACCAGAGTATTGGGCACTCCAAAAGACATTAGAGGTGCAAGGATGGCTGCCGTGGAAAGGACCACTCCTACGAGGCCAAAATACTCGTCACTTAAAAAACGTGTGAAAAGGAAAAGCGTATTCACAGCCCCGATCCCAAAACCCAGATAGGTGACTATGGTATTTTTTAAGGACTGTCTAAAAATTATTCCCATCGTATCTCTTCGGCCATTCGACGGCTTAATGCGCGCCTGCTGTATTGTTCTATGTTCACGTGATATGTGGGAATACCGCCTTTGGTGTATGCCCTGTACCAATTGATTAACTGAGCTTTCAGTTCAGGCTGGGAACGGTAGTCAAAATATCGGCCGGCTCGTAGTTCTTCCACCATCATTCCTGCCTCCCATTCAGCCGGCCCTATAGCGAGAATGGGGCGCATTGCGGCCAGGTATTCGAAAAGTTTACCGGGTATGATACCTGTTTTTTCTTTGCTGTCCGTTTCAATTAGAAGTAAGAGCTGCGATTGCCTCTGTAGTTCCACAGCTTTCTGATGTGCCATATAAGGAAGTACCTGGGTGTAGGGCTCCAGACCGTATTTGGAGAGGGTATCCAGAACTTCTTCACTGATCACCCCCGCAATTTTAATGCTGAGCTTATCGCCAAAACCTGCTTCTTCCTCCAGCATCTCAGCCAGGGATTGCCATAAGGTCAACGGATTACGTCCACTGAGCAAAGACCCGATGAATGACAGGCTGAAATTCGAGTCCAATTCTGAAGAAATCGATGTTGAAGTTGAATCGTAGCCATTGGTGATCACTGCTATAGGGCGCCGGGTGATCTTTGAAAATTCATTCTTTGTAGTGGCGCTGGTAGTGATGATCTTATCAGCCGAGTTCAGGACCTGTTGCTCAAGGAACTCGTGTTTTTTTTTCGCTCTCTTTCCCAGGTAAAGTTGTTGATGATAACCGATACTGGTCCACGGATCCCTGAAATCGGCAATCCAGCGTATATCCAGTTCTTTCTTAACACTCAATCCGATCATATGCAGGCTATGGGGCGGGCCTGTTGTAATGATCACATCAATACCTCTATCACGTATCAGCTGCACGGCTTTCCTGCTGGCAGGCTCAACCCACGCCACCCTTGCATCGGGGATAAACCAATTGCCGCGTATCCACAGGGCGAGCTTTTCTGACCAACTCTTGGAGCCCCTCTTGAGTACGCCTGAACTCATGTTGCTGATCTTTTTACCAAATATCTTGCGGGCCAAGCGATAAGGTTCACGGATCTTTTGTCTTACCACCGTCAATTTCTCAGGTACTTGAGACACCAGGGATTCATCAACTATCGGGTAGTCTGCACCTTGAGGGACCAGGACCGTAGGGACTATCTGAAACTCAGGAAGATATTTGGCAAAATGTAGCCATCGCTGAACTCCCGGTCCGCCTGCCGGAGGCCAGTAGTAAGCAATGATCAGTGCCTTAGTCATCGGTTGTATCCTTTGTGGCCCTATTCCTGAATGAATAAATAGCTCCTCCTATGATGATCAGTAACAGTGCCAGTGAACTGGCCAGGGAAATCCTGCTTCCGGTCTCAATGACAGCCGGTTCAAATATGAATTCAATCTGATGTTCGCCCGCGGGGATCTGTAGAGCCCTGAGCACATAATTAACCCTGAAATGCTCCACGGGCCGTCCGTTTAAATAGGCCTGCCAGCCATTTTCATAATACATTTCAGAAAATACAACGGTAGCTTTTGCCTGCGTTCTGGCAATATATTGCAATCTGTTTG
>JBPEXP010000484.1:0-2410 GCA_052031475.1 Flavobacteriaceae bacterium
AGCGCTTTTGGTACCCCTTGATCTGTTGGGTGTAGACCGCACTACTGATCCCGATTTAGGGGCCTTTGAATTTGTACCTGAAGAGTAGTCTTCTACTTTACGCACCATATTTGACAGAATATTCCTTCATGTTTCCTGATTTTCAGTCATTTATGAAGAAAAACCTTAATTATTCTATGGTAAAAATACAACGCGTTCTCATTAATGATTAGTACTTTGTAGGCCAAATACCCATGATGGAATATTCCTATACCATTATTGATTCTGATGTTTCCTCTAACCTGAGGCTGCAGACTTACCTTGATGAGTATGGGGATTTCCTGTATTTGGGACAGGCTAAAAACAGTTCAGACGGACTGAATTCCATCCTGAAACACCTGCCAGATATCGTTTTTATCCACCTGAATGACAGGGCCTTGGAATACTTCCAGATGATCACTGAGCTCTACCAGTACATCAAGGATATTCCTGTTTTGATCGGGATCTCACACAGCAAGAATTATGCCTACGAAGCGATCAAGAATAACTTCTTCGACTACTGGTTGCTCCCCTACAATGAATTTGATATCCGCAAAACCATTCTGAGACTGGTAAAGCAGATGCCCAAGGAAAGAGAATCTCATACCCTGTGCCTGAAATCCTACAAAGATTTTCAATACCTGGATACCGATGAGATCCTCTACCTGAAGGCAGACAACAATACCACCGATTTTTTCATGAAAGACGGCAGTACCATCAGTGCCTTTAAAACCTTGAAAACCTTTGAACGCAAGCTACCCAGCAACTTCATACGTGTTCATCAGAGCTACATCATCAACGTTAATTACGTTAGCAGGATCAATTACGGCAAATCTATATGTGCCCTGAATAGCAATAATACCCAGCTTCCTTTTTCCAAGTCCTATAAAGACAATATTGACGAGCTGAAAAAACTGCTCTCTAAGAATACAATTTCTACACTTAATTAGTAAAATTCTCTCAAAAACAGGTCGAATACTCGCAAATTCGATAGTTCTACTAAAATTTAGGCATTTGCCACAATAGGGCTCAACCATCCTCTTAGTTTAGATGTAGTTAACAATAAATTAACCTAAAACAAGAGAACAATGAGAAAATTATTGAGCATTATGGCACTTTTATTCTTTTGCCTGGCACTGTTTTCATGCCAGTCTGAAGATGTAGCGGAACAGCAAACCCTTTATGAATTTACAGCGACAGATGGCGACAACAATCCGACTGATGATCGGGATGCCACTGATGGGGACAATAATCCGACAGACGATCGGGATGCTACTGATGGCGATAACAACCCAACCGACGACAGGGACGCCACCGATGGTGATAACAATCCGACAGACGACAGGGATGCCACCGATGGCGACAATAATCCGACCGATGACCGTGATGCTACAGATGGAGATAACAATCCCACCGACGACAGAACACAATAAAAATTATCCATAGCAACTGAAGAGCCTTGATTCTTGTGATTAAGGCTCTTTTTTTTAATTTGGTTCTATGACCAAGACCCTACTCAAGATTTTTGTGTCGGTTATGGTGGTCGGTGGCTCCCTGGCCGGTCTCCTTAGCTGTAAAGAAAAAAGAGAAGCTGCGTCCGCGGATGCTCATCTGGCAAAGGACAGCGTCTATGTGTGGATAGAGCGCAGTAAGCAACCAGAACTTACCAGCGAGAAGCAGGCAGCATGGCTGTCCAGGGCTTATGATGAAGTCTCTTCAAGGCAGGACGATAGTATTAAGGTAGAATTCCTTTCTAGAATAAGCCTGCAATATCTTCGAATGATGGATTCTTTACGCTTCCGGGAAACAAGCAGCGAGACGCTGGAATTGGCCCATAAAGTGGGCGACTCGGTCAACCACGCAGAAGCCCATTGGGACCTGGCCACTTTTTTTGGCCGATATTCCATGCCGGACAGTGCTTTTTATCACTACGGGGAAGCGTATAAAATTTTCAATGCTCTGGAGGATAATTTATTCAGCGGCCGTATGCTCAATAATATGGCGTTGATACAGGCCGATATAAAGGATTACATAGGCAGTGAAATCAACTCCATCCGGGCCATTGAACGTTTAAAACCTTTAGATGCAGCACCGTATCTGTATACCAGCTATAGCAATCTCGGAACCATAACCAGAGAGCTGGGAGAAAACGAAAGAGCCCTGGAATACTTCAATACTGCATTGGATTATCTGAAAGATTTTGACAGTACGAATTACTACACCCAGTTACTGCTCAATAATATTGGCAACGTCTACCAGGTCCAGAATCAACACAAAGAAGCGATCACCTATTATGAAAACGCCCTTGGGATCGACAATTTATTTCAAAAGGATCCGAAATCATATGCCACTACCTTAAATAATCTGGCGAGCAGGAGATTTAAATTGGGCG
>JBPEXP010000485.1:0-4639 GCA_052031475.1 Flavobacteriaceae bacterium
CAATCAGGTAGCTGAAATCGATGGAGAGGTTGAAAGTAGTAATGTCTCCGGCATCACCTACCGGCAATCCAAAGTTAATACCGCCTTTGATTTCGTCCTGTGCATGTACGGAAAGGCCAAAAATGGCCAAACTCACAAATAAAGCTAGTTTCTTCATAATATGATTTAATTAAAGATTTCTTGACTGATAGTTTGTGAGGTACTACAAATTAACAACTTTTTGACTTCACAAACACCAATCCATAACGCTTCTGTGCGTCTAATATTATAATTGATTAAGGATTAAAATTGACTGGTTCTTACGCATCGGGAATGATGGCGACCAGGGCCCACATCTTCTTGGTGGGGTCATTCTCCCAATTTCCCAGATCCTGAATAAGGCTGATAACTTTGAAGCCAGCCTCTTCCAATTCGCGTTCTACGTACTTAGGGGATAAGGTATGGGCGGCAATTTGATCTTTTCTGCTTTTGTTGCGGGCATGGGACTTAAGTTTCTCCAGGATCAAAACTTTACCGGACGGTTTGAGGGCTGTCCTTACATGCCTGAGTATCTCCATGTAATCGCTCATTTCGTGATAAGTATCCATGATTACCACGGCATCCAATTCGTTGGCTGGCAACTTTGGATTGTCATAATCACCCAGAATAGTGGTGATATTAAAAAAAGATCTGTTATTGGCATGCCTGTTGAGTTTCTCCAGGCGATGTTCTCTTACGTCTACTGCATATACCCGGCCCCTTGCTCCTACCCTTTCGGCGAGGTGCATACTGAGATAGCCTTCGTGGCATCCGATATCTGCAACGTGGTCTTCTTCGTCTATTCCGGCCAGATCCAGGATTCGCTGAACATCCATCCATTCATCCCTTAATTCCCAGTCTGAGGCGTTGTATTGAGCTAAAACGCTATTGGCAGCTATTGTAAAAAGTAAACAAAGAAGAATGGATTTAATTTTCATTGCATCAAATTATAAATTTTAGTATCAGTCCACACTTAAAATTCTCATAAAATCAAGGTCGAGGAACAGATATATCCTGAAGTACCGGCTTGCGATTGAACTCTACCGGGTAAGAATCTCACAAGGCATTAAGGATTAAACCAATAGGTCAGTTTAAGAGTCAGGGCCCAATCCCGTCCTTCCAGGGGGTTGAGGAGTTCATTTTGGGTGAAAACCAGGAAGAGGTCTGAGGCCGGCGCATAACGCCATTGAAGTCGTGAATTGATATTCACGTTTCTAACCTGCTCGTTGTATTGTAGTAAAGTTGCCCAATAGAGATTTTTGGTAAAGGTGAAGTCGGCTTCTGCTCCGATAAGCCAAAAATTAGTCACGTTCCAGGGTTCGGGCAATTTGATCTCATTAAAGCTCATGCTGGTCCTCATACTTATAAAGGGTTGAAAACGGTAGCCCAATTCCACTATGGCGTTATACCGTTTACCATCTGCATAGTATCCGCCATACCTCCCTCCAAAACCATAGGTAAGCCGATTTTGAGGTTTAGAAAGATAAGTGGCCCTCAGAGCACTCCAGCGATGCCTTGTACCTGCAGCAAGGCTTTCCTGACCAGTGTTGGTAGGATCGAAGGGTTCGAGCAGTTCTATGTATTCATGATCAAATTCAATGGCAAATTCACTTCGGTCTAGCCAAAGAACCTCCCAATCTATATTGAAGAAATTATCGGTGTTGCGCATACTGGTATCAAAGAAGTATCTGCCAAAGTAGCTGGGCCCATGGCTTTGGATCTTACCTTTTTTGGAAAAAAAAGTATGTCCTACAAAAGTGCTGGCATTGATAAAACCTCGCCTGGGTACGAATCCTACATCGGCCCGGTACTGTTCTCCCACATATTGTTGTTGCAGTCCCCAACTCCAGCGCCTGCTGTTGTATTGTAAATCCAGGGCCTGGGCAATTCCGTTGCCCTGATCACCTTCCGTAAATGACTTAAAAAGAAAGGCCTTGCCCACATAGATGTTATTTGCTGAGGCAAGGTTGTATTCTAAACCGACATTCCGATTGTACTTTGGATAGATAGTCTTTATGGAATCGGTTTCCTGGGGATAGTTGAATGACTGTTGGTTGACAATCATCAAGCCGATATTTGATCGGCTAAAGACCTTGCGTTGAATTGCCAGGACACCGAAATTCTGGTTGGGCAGGCCGGCGCTTAATTGCCTTTGTGTCTGAATATCCATCAGTCCCAGTCGCCAGTTCTCATCTACATTGCCGCTGAGCCTGACACCGGCCTGAATAGGGACATTTAACCCGATACGACGGGAAAAGAAAGGCCTGATTCGATCAAATCCGAAATTGGCAAAGATATCCCCGTTCTCGAGGAAGAATTGTCTTCTTTCCGGAAAAAAGAGCTCAAATCGGTCAAAATTGGTCACCTGCCTATCCACTTCCACCTGGGAAAAATCCGGATTGATGGTCAGATCAAGATTTAGTGACGAAGTAAGGCTGTATTTAATATCACCGCCAAACTTGGTTTCACTCAGGGATTCATCATCCATATTGCGACCCTCTGCTGCGGTAACATAAGGGATTACAGAAACGTTGGTTTTAGGCCGCGGAGGAGGTTGGTCCCACACCAATATGCCTGTATACGCCAAAGTAGAAGTAGGGAATTGTCTGGGCATAGGGGCCCAGCTTGATTTTTCTGCCGTAGCAAGTTCGAGTCTGCTGAAATTAATGCCCCACTCGAGGGTCTCGGCCTTATAGCGAATGGATTTAAAGGGAACGGCCATCTCAAATGTCCATTTGTCTTCTTCCTGGTTTACCTCGGAAATCCATTTGCTATCCCAATTCAGGTCAATACTACTGCCTTCGAACATGGTACCATCCCACTGTGCCCCTGAGGCATTGGCCCCAAAGGAAAAGCCGGTAGTCTGATTATTATAAGGATCGATAAACAGGAGAAAGTTATCATTGCCATTGAAGGAGAAGTCTCTTCTCAATGATTCTACCCGATATCGGTTCTTCCTGGATTTGTAGAAAATCGCCAGCAGGTAGAGATTCCTGTCATCATAAGTCATCCGGATCTCGGACTTGTCTGTGGCAAAAGAAGTATCCATGGGTGTGACCATGTAAAAATCTTTAGCCACCTCGGCTCTTTCCCAGTCTATCTCATCACCTTTTCCATCGATGATGATATTTGATATGGCTTTTTTGATGTGCAGACGATAGGATATGTTTTTAGTTTGGGCCCAACTTGGCAAACACAGTATTACCCATAAAAAGGTGATTATCAGCGTTCTCATTCATATCCTGTTGAACGGTGTAGGTGAATTCAAACAAACTTCAGGGCTGGTAATGAAAGTAATGTAAGGCCTTTATGGTTAATAACAAAAAGCGTGTGCGTTGGTTTGCAGTGTCTTGTTTCCTTAAATATTTGCCACGGGGCTTACGCCCCCTCCCCACCATAACAAATTAAGGAATAAGGCTGTAATGACCTTGCAAATGAGGACTGTGATCCGTGTGAACGAACTGAAATGTTTATAACTACTCTTCCATTTCACTCAGGATATGCCCAGCAGATTTGGTGAGGCGCTTATAATGTCCGTATCCCCATCTTGAGAAAAGTACTATAAAGATCAGCATGACGGGAAGATACCACAGCCATATGTTGAGTTCAGTAAATAAATCCTTGCCGGTCATAATTTTACTGGCCACCGGTAAAGTGGTGAACATCAATACCAAGGCCAGACCAATTCCTATGCGCTGAAGAAATAGAAATTGATTTCTGGCTTTGGTAAACCGTGCCAATGTTTCAGCGTGTTTACCTGCCCTTATGTCAATTTTCCTCATGGCAAAGATGGATCGCATAACCAAAACCGGCAGCAGGAATAAAAAGGCGATCGTGAAAATTCCGCAAAACTGCAAGTACCAGGTGTCCAGGGTGTTGAAATTAAAGACGACATAGGTTCCGGCTAAAAAGCATACTATCGCCCCCGTCCCTTCGATATTTGCGATCTTCTGTAATTTACTTCTGTAACGTTCCTGAGTCATTTGCATAATTATTTGATGTGTTAGTTTCTTTTGCTTTTCCAACTCACTGCTCATCTCCTGCCAAACGGCCTGTAATTCTTCTATATTCATGGCTTTATTTTCGATTGCAGTTTTCTTTTGATCCTGGAGATCCTCGTTCCCACGTTAGAGGTCGTAAGACCGGTTATTTCTGAGATTTCTTCATACTTCTTGCCCTCCAACAATAAAAGCATCAGACCTTTTTCCAGTACATCCAGCTGATTGATATGGGCATAGAGCATCCGTATTTTTTGTTCTAGCTCTTCATTATCACTATCCATATGATTGACCACTACTTTATCAATGGATACCGTGGGCTGCTTCCTCCTATCCTTCTTATAATGAGTTATTGCAGTGTTCATGGCTACCCGGTACATCCAGGTGCTTCTTTTTGATTCATTCCTGAAACTGTCAAATGACTTCCACAGCTGATATACAATGTCCTGATACAGGTCTTTTTGATCCTGTTGATGTTCCGTATACATGGTACTGATCTTGAAGATGATCCCTTCATGATCCCGGACCATTTTGGTGAATTCGGCCTCCTTATTCATCATAGTTCAATGTATTAGTATGGCAAGGGGTCGAAAAATCACATCGGAAGAGAATTTTTTTTATAC
>JBPEXP010000486.1:0-5972 GCA_052031475.1 Flavobacteriaceae bacterium
GGTCCGGAAGCCGCCAAACCTGTCATGGAAGGCAAAAGCCTGCTTTTCAAAATATTTGCCGACATCGATGGTATAGATGTGGAGCTGGATACCAAGGATGTGGATAAATTCATTGAAACCGTTAAAACCATAGCGCCTACATTCGGAGGCATCAATTTAGAGGATATCAAAGCGCCGGAAGCCTTCGAGATTGAACGCCGGCTCAAAGAAGAACTCGATATTCCGGTCATGCACGACGATCAACACGGTACGGCCATCATTTCAGCCGCAGCCTTGCTGAACGCGCTTGAGATTGCAGGGAAAAAGATCGAAAAGGTAAAAATTGTGATCAGTGGGGCCGGGGCGGCCGCGGTTTCCTGCACACGGATGTATAAAGCTTTTGGCGCCAGGACGGAGAACATCGTCATGCTAGACAGCAAGGGGGTTATCCGCCAGGATCGGGAAGGCTTATCTAGCGAAAAGAAAGAATTTGCCACGGCGCGTAAGATCGATACCTTGGAAGAAGCCATGGTAGACTCCGATGTTTTTATCGGATTGTCCATCGCCAATATTGTGAGTCCGGAAATGCTGAAAACCATGGCCGCAAAGCCCATCGTCTTTGCCATGGCCAATCCGGACCCCGAGATCGATTACAAACTTGCCTGCAAGACACGGCGCGATATCATCATGGCTACCGGACGTTCAGATCATCCCAATCAGGTGAATAACGTACTGGGATTCCCGTTTATCTTCAGGGGAGCCCTGGATGTGCGTGCATCCAAGATCAATGAGGAGATGAAAATGGCCGCCACACTGGCCCTGGCCAAATTGGCCAAGGAACCGGTTCCGGAGCAGGTCAATATTGCGTACGGTGCAACCCGGCTGAATTTTGGTAAAAATTATATCATCCCAAAGCCATTTGATCCCAGGCTTATTGCAGAGATACCGCCGGCTGTAGCACGTGCTGCTATGGAGAGCGGAGTAGCGCAATCACCCATAGAGGATTGGGACCGATACAGGGAGGATCTCTTAAAACGTTCGGGTGGAGACAATAAGGTCATGCGGCTTTTAATGGACCGGGCCAAAAGCAATCCTAAAAAGATCGTTTTTGCCGAGGCTAACCACATAGACGTCTTGCGATCTGCCCAAATTGTTTATGAAGAGGGGATCGCAGAACCAATTTTGCTGGGGAATCGCGAAGATGTCATGGCACTTAAGAACGAACTGGATTTTGATGCCGAAGTGCCTATCATCGATCCGAAAAGTGATGATGCCAAGGATAAAAGAACGTCTTACGCCATGCGCTTCTTTGAGGCCAGGAAGAGACACGGGGTTACCATGTATAGTGCGCGAACTAAAATGAGGGAACGCAATTACTTTGGTGCCATGATGGTACTGGAAGGCGATGCAGACGGGATGATCTCCGGCCATTCGAGGGCCTTTACCAACGTGATCAAGCCGATCTTTGAGGTTATCGGCAGGGCGCAGCATGTAAGCAGGGCGGCTACGGCCCATATCATGATCACTGAAAGAGGGCCGCTGATCCTGGCAGATACCTCGATCAATATTGATCCCACCTCGGAAGAACTGGTGGAGATCACCAGGATGACTGCTAATCTCGGGAGCGCATTTGGTTTCAACCCGGTACTCGCCCTCTTGTCCTTCTCTAATTTCGGATCTTCCAATCACCCGCATGCCGCCAAAGTACGCGAATCGATCAGGATCCTTCATGAACGTCATCCCGAATTGATTGTAGACGGGGAAATTCAAACCGATTTTGCACTGAACAAAAAACTCAGGAAAAGCCAATTCCCATTCTCAACCCTGGGAGGGCATAATGTCAATACGCTTATATTTCCCAACCTGGAATCGGCCAATATCACATACAAATTACTCAAGGAACTACATGCCGCAGATTCTATCGGCCCTATCATGCTGGGACTTAGAAAAGCCGTTCACGTGCTTCAATTAGGCGCCAGCGTAGAGGAAATCGTCAATATGACGGCCGTGGCAGTCATCGATGCCCAGGAAAGGGAAAAGCGCCGCATGGCAAAAATCGCTAAACCCAAAACCATCAAACTTTAAACAGATCCCTTAAGATCCTCAATGATTACCCACCTAAAAGGCCGACTTGTTGAAAAACACCCAACCCATGTGGTAATCGAATGCGCCGGGGTAGGCTATTTCGTCAATATTTCCCTCAACACCTATTCCCAGATCCCCGATGTAGAAAGCATCACGCTCTACACCCATTTGCAAGTGAGGGAAGACGCCCATTTGCTTTATGGATTTGCCGAGCGATCGGAGCGGGAAATTTTTAGATTGTTACTGTCTGTTTCAGGCATAGGGGCCAGCACGGCCAGAACCCTATTATCTTCTTTAGCTCCTGAGGAAGTCAGGGATGCCATTGCGAGTGAAGATGCCCTTAAAATACAGGCCGTGAAGGGGATAGGGGCAAAAACGGCACAACGGGTCATCGTAGACCTGAAAGACAAGATTTTAAAAATCTACGAGATCAGCGAAGTTTCACTTAATTCAAACAATACAAATAGAGAAGAAGCGTTATCTGCATTAGAGGTCCTTGGATTCGTCCGGAAGCAGTCTGAAAGGGCAGTGGATAAAGTGCTTAGCCAGGATTCCTCTTTGAGCGTGGAGGACATTATTAAACTGGCGCTTCAAAATTTGTAACTAGTTTGGAAAAAGGGGCAGAATCAATACTTAAATCCAACCTATTTAAGTTTTTTTTCCTGTGTTTGACATTTCTGTTTTTGAACCAGAATGTTTGGGCACAGGAAACGGATGAACAACAGGTCGATTCGGTGCAAACCGGAGTGGCCCTGGGGAAGATTGCCTTTGAAAATCCGGAAAGTATTGTTTCCAAATACACCTATGATCCCGTTCTGGATCGATATATCTACACAGAAAGCGTAGGAGATTTTGATATTAGCTACCCGATTATTCTCAGTCCCGAACAGTATTATGCACTGATTCGGCAAGAGAGTATGAAAGCTTATTTTAAAGAAAAGCTGGATGCCCTGGGAGGGAAAAAGGCCGGTTCTGAAGAAGCACGTAAAAACCTTCTGCCCAATTTTTACGTCAACAGCGGCTTTTTTGAAACCATTTTCGGAGGGAATACCATCGAGGTGGTTCCCCAGGGTTCGGTGGCTATGGACTTAGGTGTGATCTGGCAAAAGAATGACAACCCGGCTCTTTCACCGCGAAACCGCACCAATCTCTCATTCGACTTCGACCAGAGGATCAGTCTTAGCCTGCTGGGCCAGATCGGAGAACGCCTGCTGATCACGGCTAATTACGACACCGAAGCTACATTCGACTTCCAGAATCTCGTTAAACTCGATTATACACCGAACGATGACGATATTCTCAGGAAGATCGAAGTGGGTAATGTGAATTTCCCGCTGAACAGTTCCCTGATCAAAGGGGCTCAGAGCTTATTTGGTGTAAAAACCCAACTGCAATTTGGGCGTACCACCGTTACTGCGGTATTCTCAGAACAGCGCTCGCAGAACAACACCGTAGTCGCACAGGGCGGGGGTACACTGACTGATTTTGAGCTAACGGCGATTGACTATGACGAGGACAGGCACTTTTTCCTGGCTCAGTATTTTAGAGACCAATATGACCAGTCACTGGCCAACTATCCTTTTATCAACAGCCAGGTGCAAATCACCAGGCTGGAAGTATGGGTAACCAACCGAACCCAACAGACACTGAATGTAAGAAACGTAGTGGCCATACAGGATCTGGGTGAATCGATCAAAGACAATACGAGGATTGGACGCTTTAATGGTGAGCCGGCCGGTTTCTTTGATTTTACGGGACCTAATGCGGAATTCCCGAGGAATGATGCCAACCTCTTTGATCCCAACCAGATAGGAACTACGGGAGTACTTACCCCGGAGATCAGGAATATCGCCACCGTAGACGACGGCTTTGATATCAATACCGGCTACCAGATCAACCAGGGTTTTGACTATGCCATCCTCGAAAATGCCCGGAAGCTGGAAGAGGGTAGGGATTACCAATTCGATTCACAGCTGGGATATATCTCCCTGAATCAACGCCTCAGCAATGACGAGGTGCTGGGTGTGGCCTTCCAATATACTTCCAATGGTGAAATTTTCCAGGTAGGGGAGTTTGCCAACGGTGGCATAGACGCTACTACGGTGAACCCCGGAGTGGAAATAGAAGTCAACAACAATACGCTTATCCTCAAATTGCTCAAAAGCAACATCACCAATGTAGAAGATCCTATCTGGGATTTGATGATGAAGAACATCTATTCTACTGGGGCATTTCAGTTAAGCCAGGAAGACTTCAAATTCAACATACTCTATTCAGATCCCACACCCAGGAACTACATTACCCCGGTGGAGACCGGTCCGGGTTCTGGCTGGCCGGATGAAACAGATCCCAATGGTCCGCTGGAAGAGAGGATCCTGCTCAACGTATTCAACCTTGATCGATTGAACGTGTACAATGACGTACAACCAGGCGGAGATGGCTTCTTTGATTTTATTCCGGGAGTAACTGTAAATACCCAGAACGGGCTCATCATCTTTACCAAGGTGGAACCTTTTGGTCGCTATATTTTTGACATTCTCGGAGGGGGTACCTATGAAGTAGAGAATGACCAGGGGTACAACGCCAACCAACAGAAGTATGTCTTCCGGAATATGTATGCCAAAACCAAGGCGGCCTCGCTTCAGGACGCACAGAAAAACAGGTTCCGTCTGAGGGGGCGGTACAAGTCGGAAGGAGCCAGTGGCATACCTATCGGGGCGTTCAATGTACCCAGGGGATCGGTAAGGGTTACTGCCGGGGGCAGGCAACTTCAGGAAGGCATCGATTATACGGTAAACTATCAGGCGGGAACGGTTCAGATCCTCGATCCAAGCCTGCAAGCTTCCAATACACCCATCAATATTGACGTGGAAAACAATGCGGTTTTCGGGCAACAGACAAGGCGCTTTACAGGTATCAATGTGGATCATCAGTTCAGTGAAGAATTTACGCTCGGAGCTACCTTCCTTAACCTCAATGAGCGGCCTTTGACACAGAAATCCAATTTTGGACTGGAGCCGGTGAACAATACCATTTTCGGACTCAATGGAAACCTGTCTACGGAGGTTCCCTTTTTAACCAGGCTTGTTAATAAACTTCCCAACATAGATACAGATGTACCATCCAACCTGAGTTTCAGGGGCGAGGTTGCGGTACTCAGACCCAACTCCCCAAAGACTGCGGATTTTAACGGCGAAACCACGGCCTATCTGGATGATTTTGAAGGGGCCCAGGCACTAATTGATATCCGTTCATCCCTGGGATGGTCGCTGGCCAGTACGCCCGTGGAATTTAAACAGGACGGGGAAGATGATTTTGAAACGGGCTATGAGAGGGCAAAGATAGCCTGGTATACCATAGACCCGATCTTCTATACCAACCAGAGGCCGGCCGGCTTATCCGATAATGATATATCCACCAATGAAACACGCCGTGTATTTATAGACGAGATCTTCCCGCAGACAGATATCGCTCAGGGTCAGACTACGGTGCAAAGCACACTGGACATCGCTTATTATCCAAACGATAAGGGACCTTACAATGCGAGCCCGTCATTTGATGCCCTCGGTTCGGATGAAAAATGGGGCGGCATCATGCGTTCGCTGAGCAGCACCAACTTTGAACAATCGAACGTGGAATTCGTACAGTTCTGGGTCTTAGATCCGTTTGTAGACGGGATTGCCACAGATCCGGGAGAATTGGTCATCAACCTCGGAAATATTTCTGAAGACATCCTCGAAGACGGCAGGAAACAATATGAAAATGGCCTGCCAGGCCTGAACAGTACCGAACTGACCACTTCAACGGTATGGGGTAAAGTGCCCGCCACCCAGTCTCTGGTCTATGCCTTTGATGCAGATGAAGCCAACAGGGCTTTGCAGGATATCGGTTTCGATGGTCTAAATGAT